>NZ_PSVI01000035.1:0-39284 GCF_002931415.1 Rathayibacter sp. AY1E8 | reverse complement strand
CCGCTCTGGCACTCGCCCTGCCCGCGTAGGGTGGCCGCGGGAGGACCCATGCACCGTCGCGCCGCGCTCGCGAGCACCGTCGTTCTGCTCGGCGCCCTCCGCCCGGAAGACCACCTCTCCGGCCGTGTCTCGCACGACGACCGTGGGCGTCGAGCGGATGCCGGCGGCCTCGGCCTCGACGGGGTGGAAGGCCACGTCGCGCTCGCGGATCTCGGCGGCGGGGACGAGCTCCGCGGCACGCTCCAGCACCGAGCGCGCGGCATGGCAGGCGCCGCAGAAGGCGGAGGTGTAGAGCTCGACGATCACGACGAAGGGAACGCCGGGGCGCGGCCGGGGATTCCCGGGCACCGTCAGCGGAGGAGCCAGGCCTCGTTCATGGTCAGGGCCGCGTCGACGAGCTCGACGCGCTCCAGCTCCTCGACGTCGCTCAGGGGGAACCAGGCGGCGGCGTCCGTGGAGCCGTCCACCTCGTGCGTGAGCTCGCCGCCCACGATGCGGGCGCGGTACACGACGCGGATGGCGTGCAGGGGGCCGGCCTCGGGATCGCTGCGGCGGTGCGCGGGGATCACGTGCGAGTCCACGCCGATGAGGGCCTCGAGCTCGGCACGGTAGCCCGTCTCCTCGAAGATCTCGCGGACCGCGGCGTCGGCGGGCGACTCGCCCTCGTCGATCCCGCCGCCCGGAAGCGTCCAGGCCGACCAGGGGCCCTGGCTCCAGTGCGCGAGCAGCATCCGCTCACCGTCGATGATCACGCCGTACGCGGCGACCCGGATGTCCACCGCAGAAGCCTAACCCGGGCATGCGAAGGAGCCGGACCCCCTGAGGGGCCCGGCTCCAGCGACGAGAACGTCAGGAAGCGGTCGAGGCCGCGTTCTGCGCGGCGCTCTGCGGCTCGTCCTCGGCGACCCACAGCTCGTCGTCGGCGCGGAACGTCTGCCAGACGGCGTAGCCGATGCCGCCGACGGCGACCAGCGCGGCGCCGATCGCGAAGACCGTGCCGACCTTGTTCTTCTTCTTCGGGGGAGTGGTGAGCTCCTCCCAGCGCGCCTTCGAGATCTCGGCGAGCTTCGCGCGGTTCTTCGAGTCCTTGGCGGCCTCGAAGGCGGCGGCGGCCGTGCCACCGACAGCGGCGAAGGTCGGGACGACCTTGTGCTTGTAGGCGTGGCGGGCCGAGGAGTACGTGCCCTCGACGGCCGAGACGCCGTTGTCGTAGACCGGCTTGACGCGCGAGTCGTACGTGTCCTTCACGAAGGGGACGAGCTCCTTCTTGGCGTACTTCGACGCGTGGCGGCGGCTCTTCTCGAGCACGGAGGCCGCGTGCGCCAGCACCTCCTGCTGCTCGCCCCAGACCGCCTCGGCGTTCTTGCGAAGACGCTTGAGGTCCTTCTTGTGCTTACGTGACAGACCCATGTTGGTCCTCCATCGGCTACGAGCAGCGAACGCCTCAATACTGCCACTCATCGATCGGCGTCCGCATCGCGCACCCAGCGCATTGACACCGGGCGTTGCAGGGGCCTACAGACGCGCTGTGCGAGAATCCGAGCATGCCTTTGCACACCGCAGTCGCGACGTTCCACACCAACAAGGGCGACATCGTCGTCAACCTCTACGGGAACCACGCTCCCAAGACGGTCCGCAACTTCGTCGGTCTCGCGACCGGCGACATCGAGTGGACCCACCCCGCCACGGGTGCGAAGACGAAGGAGCCGCTCTACAACGGCACCGTCTTCCACCGCATCATCCCCGACTTCATGCTCCAGGGCGGCGACCCGCTCGGTCAGGGCATCGGCGGCCCGGGGTACCAGTTCGACGACGAGATCAACTCGGAGCTCGACTTCACCCAGCCCTACATCCTCGCGATGGCGAACGCCGGCAAGCAGGCGGGCCGCGGCACCAACGGCTCGCAGTTCTTCATCACCGTGGCGCCGACCACCTGGCTCCAGGGCAAGCACACCATTTTCGGCGCCGTCGCCGACGAGGAGTCGAAGAAGCTCGTGCAGTCGCTCTCGGCGGTCCCCACCGACGGCCGTGACAAGCCGCTCGAGGACGTCGTGATCGAGAGCGTCGAGATCACCGAGGTCTGATCGCCTCATCCACCACTCATTCGAGGGCCGGGTCCGTCAGGGCCCGGCCCTCGTTCTCCCCGGAGGCACGTCCGTGACCCAGGTCCCGCCGAGCAGCACCTACTCCTGCTACCGACACCCCGACCGGCAGAGCTTCGTGCGCTGCCAGCGGTGCGGCCGCACCATCTGCGGCGAGTGCCAGACGCCCGCTCCGGTCGGCGTGATCTGCCCGGACGACATGGCGCAGCAGCGCGCCACCGCGCCGCGCACCCGCGGTCCCCTCCTCTCCCGCGTGCGGGCCATGACCCGTGCCGACCAGCCGACGGTGACCTACGCGATCATCGCGCTCTGCATCGTGCTGTGGATCGTCGAGATCCTCCCCTTCGTCGGCGGGCCGGCGGTCAACGCGCTCCTGTACGCCCCCGCCTACACGCTCCCCGGCTTCGGCGCCGGCTTCGAGCCGTGGCGGATGCTCACCTCGGTGTTCCTCCACAGCACGTCGCTCTTCATCGTCATCCCGTTCCACCTAGTGCTGAACATGTACACGCTGTGGGTGTTCGGCATGGTGCTCGAGCGGATGCTGGGCCGCGGGCGCTACCTCACCCTCTTCCTCCTGAGCGGGTTCGCCGGGTCGGTGGGCGTCCTGCTCCTTGCGAACCCGCTGACCCCGGTGATCGGCGCCTCCGGTGCGATCTTCGGGCTGATGGGCGCGTACCTGGTGATCCTCCGGCACCTGGGCGGTCAGGCGTCGCAGCTGCTGGTGCTGGTCGGACTGAACCTCGTCATCGGCTTCCTGCCCGGGATGAACGTGGCGTGGCAGGCGCATGTCGGCGGTCTGGTGGCGGGCGCGCTCATCGGGTTGGTCTTCACGAAGACCCGGCAGCGCGCCCAGCGGCGCACGCAGAACCTCCTCGTCGGGCTCATCGGAGTCGGACTGGTGGCGATCACCGCCGGCGCCTACGTCCTCGGCTGATCCCCCCTCCCGCAGCGGCGGGTCCGGCAGTGCCTCGCGCACTCCCGGGCCCGCCGCTTCGTCGTTCCCGCGGCGACCGTCTCCACCGCTGTCCACAGGTGCTCTCAACAGGTGGGGAGGAAGTTATCCACAGAGTTGTTAACACTGGGGAGAACGTCCCGGGTGTCCTCCTCGGGAGGACGATCCGGGGACGGCGGCGCGTCCGAGGACCGGCGGACTGGTGCGGATCCGGGGCCTCCTCACCTCGAGCAGGCCAGCGCGGCGGGGACCGCGGAGTTCTCCACAGGAGATTCCACAGCTGGGGATAATTACAGCGGTGTAGTTCTCCGACGGACGGCCACCAGGGCCGTCGCCTCACGGTCGTCGTCGCGGTGCAGCGAGGTGGCGAACCCGGCCGCCTGGAACGCCGAGGCACTCGCCGCGGCCTGATCCGCGCCGACCTCGATCACGACGACGCCGTGGGGTGCGAGCCACGCCCCCGCCTCCTGAGCGATACGGCGGTGCAGGGCGAGCCCATCCGACCCGCCGTCGAGCGTGAGCATCGGCTCGTGCACCCGGGCCTCCGGCGGCATGAGCGCGATCGCCGCGGTGGGGACGTAGGGGGCGTTGACGACCACGACGTCGATCCGCTCGCGCTCACTCCGGGGGAGCGCGTCGAAGAGGTCGCCCTCGTGGACGTCGGCGCGGCCTGCGAGCGTGCGGCGCGCGCAGGCGACGGCGGCGGGGGAGAGGTCGGCCGCGAGCAGGCGGACGTCCGGCCGCTCCTCCGCGATCGACCGTGCGAGGGCGCCGGATCCGCAGCAGAGGTCGAGCACCACGGCGCCGTCCGGGAGGACCTCCAGGGCGCAGTCGACCAGCCACTCGGTGCGCACGCGGGGCACGAAGACGCCGGGTGCGACGGGGACGCGCAGGCCGCGGAAGGCGACCCAGCCGAGGATCTGCTCGAGGGGTTCGCCCGTCTCGCGGCGTCGGAGCAGCAGCTCGAGGTCGGACGAGGAGTCGGCGGCCTCCTCGAGCAGGCCCGCCTCCTCCTCGGCGAAGACGCAGCCGGCGGCGCGCAGACGCTCCACCGACGACGAACGCCCCGTCGGCGGACCGGACGGGGCGTCGTTCACGACTGGGGGAGGCTCAGCGCCAGCGCGTCGTCATCAGGAAGCCGATGAACGCGATGCCGAAGCCGATCAGGATGTTGAGGTTGCCGAGATCGGGGATCGGCAGGGTGCCCTGGCTCACGTAGAAGACGATGATCCAGGCGAGTCCGAGCAGCATGAAGCCGAACATCACCGGCTTGAACCAGACCGGATTCGGTGCGTTCTCGCCGGTCCGGGCCTCGTCGCGCTCGGGCTTCGGGCTCTTCGTCGCTCGTGCCATGCCGACCACTGTACCGGGCGGAGGCTCCGGGCCGGGAGCGCTGGGGCTGCGCGGGTGCTGTGCGGACTCGCGGAGCGGCCGGTGCGGGCGCTCGAGTGGTCCCCTCGGCCCTCCTCAGGCGGCGACTCGGGAGGGCTCTCCACAGGTCCGGATCATGCGCCACAGCCGGTCACGGCTCGCGCCTAGACTCGTCGCATGACCGCCCAGAACTCCGACGGGGCGGCTCTGCGGCCGCGAGCGAAGCGACGGAGGGCCCGCCCGGTCCGACGACTCTCGTTCTTCGGAGTCGTCGGCGAGCTCCTGATGACCGTCGGCGTCCTGATCCTGCTCTTCCTGGCCTGGCAGCTCTGGTGGAACGACGCGGTGATCGCGGGCCGGCAGACGACGCAGGCCGCGGAGCTCCGCGAGACCTGGGGCGACTCCTCTCCGGCACCGCAGCCGACCGAGGCCGCCCCGGCGGAGCCGGTCGTCGCGTCGGTCGCCGCCCTCGACACCTCCTTCGGCAACCTCTACATCCCGCGATACGGCGAGGGGTGGGTGCGCACGATCGCCGAGGGCATCGACGCCGAGAACGTGCTCGACGAGGGGAGCATCGGCCACTACCCCGGGACGCAGATGCCCGGCCAGGCCGGCAACTTCGCGCTCGCCGCGCACCGCAGCGCGTACGGCGGAGGCATGCACTTGATCGACGAGCTCCAGCTCGGCGACCCGATCTACATCGAGACGGCGGACGGCTGGTACACCTACCGCTTCCGCAACCTCGAGTACGTCCAGCCCTCCGACGTCCAGGTGATCGACCCCGTCCCGTGGACTCCGGACGCGGCTCCGACCGACCGCCTGATCACGCTGACGAGCTGCAACCCGCTCTACTCGACGGCCGAGCGGATCATCGCGTACGGCGTCTTCGACTCGTTCCAGCCGCGGTCCGCAGGCGCCCCCGCCGAGATCGCCGCCTCTCTGGCTCAGGAGGGCTGACCGTGTACGCAGCGCTGTGGCGGCTCCTGCCCGGGCCGTGGTGGGTCCGGCTCCTGATCGTCCTCGTCCTCGTCGCGGCGGTCCTGGTCGCGCTCGACGAGTGGGTGTTCCCCTGGGTGCAGTCGCTCGTGCTCGACCGGAACGTGACCGTCGGCTCGTGACCGCCGGCGCGGCCCCGCGGATCCTGGTCGTCGACCACCACGACAGCTTCGTCTTCACGCTCGTCTCGTACCTCCGCGAGCTCGGTGCCGAGGTCGACGTGGTCGAGGGCGACGACCTCGGCACGACGGCGCTCCTGGCTCGCGCGGAGGAGGCGGACGGAGTCCTGGTCTCACCCGGGCCGGGCCGTCCCGGGGACGTCCCCGCGTCGACGGCGCTCGTGCAGCGGGCGGAGGCGACCGGGCGGCCGCTGCTCGGAGTCTGCCTCGGCCACCAGGTGCTCGCCCACGCTCTCGGCGCCCGCGTCACGGAGGCGCCGGAGCTGCTGCACGGCCGGACGTCCGCGGTCCTCCACGACGGAGATCCGCTCTTCGACGGCCTGCCCTCCGGATTCGCCGCGATGCGGTACCACTCGCTCGCGGTCGACGGTGAGAGCCTTCCCGAGGAGCTGCGGGTGACGGCGCGGACACCGGAGGGAGTGGTCATGGCCGTCCGGCACCGGAGTGCTCCGCTCGTGGGCGTGCAGTTCCATCCGGAGTCGGTCCTCACCGAGGGCGGGCGGCGCCTTCTCGAGAACTGGCTGCGCGAGGTGAGGCCGGGCGGAGCGTCCGTATCGGCCGACGACACGCCCGGACTCTCGATCCCGGCTCGATGAATTGGAATTCGCCGGGCTTATCGGGCTCGTTATCGAGTCGAGAGCATTGAGAATGATCAGTGTCGGTCGTCCCCCGAACGGGGATGAAGCCCTGAGCGCGTTCTCACGCAGAAAACCGCCATGTGACGGCTAACTGGTCGTGCGCTGAGGAGTCCGCCCTGACAGGGTATGAGCGCGACCTTGTCCACCCCCTTGCGCACCCCCCGATCAGGTGGCGGGATTTGACGGGCTCCCGGCGGAGGATGCGGCCCCTTTTCCCTGCATAATCAGAGGGCGTCGACAGGGGGTCGGCGCCACAAGAGAAGTCCGGGGGGACCAGATGGTCGCATCGATCTCCTGGGCTTTCTCGGGAATCCGAGAGCTCGAGAATCTCGGACCGCGCATCGTCGTCAAACCCGGCACCGTTCCGAGCATCACCGGTTCGGGATTCGGCACCGCCGATCTGAGCGTCGTGCTGATGACGGTCTCGCCGCTGCGCGTCCTCCGCGGGACGTGGCCGGCCGACGACACCTCCTTCCTCACTTTCAGCTTCCTCATCGACGGCTTCGTGCGCATGGTCGCCCCGGACCGAACGGTGCTGCTGCGTCCGGGCTCGATCTCGTACCAGCAGGGGACGACGACGTTCACGACCGAGTCGACGACTCCGGCCACGATCCTCCACCTCTCGCTGCGCGCCGACGAGATGCGCCGCTACGGCTTCGACACGTCGGCCCCGGTCTACGCGCTCGACCCCGACGCCCGGTCCACCCGCGCCGCATACGCCTTCACGACCGCCTTCGCCCTCGCGGCGGAGTCCGGGACGGGGCTGCCCGGCGAGGGCGAGGTCACCGGCTTCGCCCACGTTGTCAAGCAGCTCCTCACCAGCGCGTTCCTCGCGGCGGCGAGCTCGCAGCCCGGCACCACGAGCGTGCGCGCCGCCACGCTCGGGCGCGCGCGCACGGTCATCGACCGGACGCACCGCACGCCGCGCTGCACCCCGGAGGCGGTGGCCGACGCGGTCAACGTGTCCACCCGCTCCCTCCAGCGGCTCTTCGAGGACGCGGGCACCACGGTCGCGAGCGAGATCGAGCGCTCCCGGGTCGCCAGCGCCGTGGAGCTCCTGCGCCGCCGCCCGCGGGAGGTCCCGCTCGAGGCGATCGCCGCCGCGTCCGGATTCTCCTCGGCGGACCACCTCCGCCGTGCGCTCAAGCGCCGCGAGGGGCTCACCCCGAGCGACATCCGCGGCAGGATCGCACGCCCCGCGGACGGATCGGCAGCGGGCGAGGTCGTGCGGCTCCAGCCCCCGCTCGCCGACGCACGCCGGGCGTAGCGGTTCACCTCGGGGCAGTCGGCCCCGTGGAGCATCGAACCCGACGAGCGACGTCCGGACGAGCCCTTCTCGGCGCGCAGAGCAGCGGCCCGGCCTCCACCGGGCACCGTCGGCCGACGCCGCAGCCGCAGCGGGCCGCAGGCCGGGTCAGCCCGCGCAGTAGCCGAGCTGGACGGTCGATCCCTGCGGGACGTCGCCCGGAGCCAGGGACTGGGTCGTGATGGGCGGGTTCGCCCGGGTCGCGTCGCAGGTCTCGTCCGGGACCTCGACCCCCACGAGCTGCAGCTTCTCGGAGGCGAGGGTGGCCAGCGCGCTGCTGAGGGACGTCCCGACGAGGTCGGGGAGCGTGACCTGGCCGGAGGAGACGGTGAGGTCGACCGGCGTGCCCGGGGCGACCTGCTGGCCCGCTCCGGGGGAGGCGGAGAGCACGACGTCGCCCGGGACGGTCGGCGAGTTCTCACGGGTCTGGGAGCCCTCGACGAAGCCGACGGCGGTGAGCGCGTCGATGGCCTCGGCGAGGCTCTGCCCGACGGTGTCCGGCACGGCGACGGGCTGCGGACCCTGGGACACGACGATGCGGATGACCGTCTCGGGCGCGACGATCGTGCCCGAGCCTGGATCCGTGCGGATCACCTCGCCCTCGGGGACGGTCGAGCTGTACTCCGCGACCTGGCTCGGCACGAGATCGAGCTCGGTCAGGGTCGACTGCGCGCTGTCGTAGGTGGTCTCGGTGAGGGTGGGGACCTCGCGCGACTGCGACGGCAGCGTCGACGCGGGCTGGAGCGTCAGCACCCAGATCACGAGTGCGGCGACGATCACGGCCAGCACGACGATCGAGGACCAGATCCAGAGGACCGGCGGGCGGCGCTGGGTGCGGACGATCGAGTTGTCCTCGGCCAGCTGGCGGAGGGCGAGCTCGGAGTCGTTGACTCCGCCCTGGCTGCGGGCCGCGAAGAGCGAGGTGGTCAGCTCGTCGATCGGGCGGTGGTCGGGGAGGCGTCCGGCGGCGGCGTCGCGCAGGTCGTCGCGGAACTCCGCAGCTCCCTGGAAGCGCTCGTAGCGGTCCTTCGACAGTGCGCGGGCGACGACCGCGTCGAGTGCTGGGGTGACGGCCGGGTTGATGGAGCTCGGCGCCGGCGGCGTCTCGCTGACGTGCTGGTAGGCGACGGCCACCGGGGTGTCGCCGCGGAAGGGCGCACGGCCGGTGAGGAGCTCGAAGAGCACGATGCCGGCGGAGTAGAGGTCGCTGCGGGCGTCGACCTGCTCGCCCTTCGCCTGCTCGGGGGAGAAGTAGGCCGCGGTGCCGAGGATCGCCGTGGTCTGAGCGACCGTGGCGGCGGAGTCGGAGACGGCGCGGGCGATCCCGAAGTCCATCACCTTCACCTGGCCCGACGGGGTCAGCATGATGTTGCCGGGCTTGATGTCGCGGTGGACGACGCCTGCGCGGTGCGAGTACTCGAGGGCGGTGAGGATGCCCTCCGTGATGCGGACGGCCTCGTCCACGTCGAGGGGGCCCTCGGCGATCAGGTCCTTGAGGAGGCGGCCCTCGATGTGCTCCATGACGATGAAGGGCCGGCGCGACTCGGCGCCGTTGTCGTCGAGCGAGACCTCCTCGCCCGCATCGAAGACCCGGACGATCGTGGGGTGCGACATGCGCGATGCGGACTGCGCCTCCTGGCGGAACCGCAGGCGGAAGGCGGAGTCGGAGGAGAGGGAGAGCTTCAGCTCCTTGATGGCGACGGTGCGGCCGAGCCGGGTGTCGGTGCCGAGGTACACCTCGGACATCCCGCCGCGGCCGAGCCGGGGCCCGACCTGGTACCGTCCCGCGATCAGGCGACCCTCATCCGTCACGCGCACGCTCCCGCCCTGTACTTCCGTGTGGTGCGGCCCCGAGGAGCCACGGCAAGTGTACCTATGGGCCCCTGGTGTTCCCGGCGGGGGCGCGACGCGACGGCCGCGAGGCGCCGGGCCGGAGCGGTGCCCCGGCCCGGCGCGCCGCCGCTACTCGGAGGGGGTGGGCGTCGAGGTGGCCTTCGAGGTGGGGGTCGGCGCCGGGGTCGGAGCCGGTTCCTCGACGGTGACGGAGAGGGTGGGCGAGGCCGCCGACTCCGACTCGCCGCAGAGCACGGTGTACGTGACGTCGATCGTGCCCGCCGTGGTGCCGGCCTGGATCGTCGCGGTCGTCGAGTTCGACGGGTTGGTGCTCGTCACGCTCGCGCCCTCACCGGTCGCGGTCACCCGGTAACCGCTCACGGAGGTTCCGCTCGGGCACTGGTTGTAGTTGCTCCAGGTGACGTTGAACGTCGCGCCCGCCTCGACGCTGGAGGCGGCGGGGGTGACGGTCGGCACGGCGGTCGGTGCGTCCGGGGTCGCGACCTCGGTGAAGACGGAGACCTCGATGGTCGTGCCCTTCACCACGTTCGCGGTGGGGTTCACGTCCTCGACGAGTCCGACCTGCTCGGCGGTGGGGGCGCTCGGACCGTCCGCGCGGCGGACGCCCATGCCCAGGGCCTCGAGCTCGGTCTCGACGTCGTCGAAGGAGCGCCCGACGTAGTCGGCCTTGTCGATGACGACCGTGTTCGAGGTCGGCGTCGGCGTGGGACTCGGAGTCTCGGACGGCGTCGGCGACGGGGCCGTGCTGGTCGGCGCGGTGGGGGAGGCGGCCGGGTCGCTGCTCCCGCCGGTCGTCAGGGCGAAGATCGTGCCCGCGATGACGACGGCGAGGATCACGATGAGGGCGATCAGCGGCCAGGTCCAGGGGCTGCGGCGACGCGGCTCCTCGGCCGGCTCGAGCGGCTCCTCGATCGGCACGAACGGAGCGGCGGCCGCGGCCGCGGGCGCGCCGGAGGGCAGCACCGTGGTCGCCTGCGTCGCGCCCTGGTTGGAGGGGAGGACCGTGGTCGCCTGCGTCGTGGGGAGGTCGCTGAGGACCGCGGGGACGGCCAGCGCCGCTCCTCGCACGTCGCCCGAGCGCAGCGCCTGGGCCGCTCGCGCGAGGTGCGCGGCGGTGGCGGGGCGGTCGGCCGGCTTCTTGGCGATGCAGGAGTAGACGAGGTTGCGCACCGGCTCCGCGACCGTGACCGGCAGCTCCGGCGGGGTGTCGTTGATCTGCGCCATCGCGATGGCGACCTGCGACTCGCCCGTGAAGGGGCGGCGCCCGGCCAGGCACTCGTACGCGACGATGCCCAGCGAGTAGATGTCGGTGGCGGGGGAGGCGGGCTGGCCGCTCGCCTGCTCCGGGGACAGGTACTGGACCGTGCCCATGACCTGCCCGGTCGCCGTCAGCGGGACCTGGTCGGCGATGCGCGCGATGCCGAAGTCGGTGATCTTGACGCGGCCGTCCGGCGTGATGAGCAGGTTGCCCGGCTTCACATCGCGGTGCACGAGGCCCGCGGCGTGCGCGGCGTGCAGGGCGAGCGCGGTCTGCGCGACGATGTCGAGGACCTTGTCGGTCGAGAGGACGCGCTCGCGCTCGAGGACGGTCGAGAGCGCCTCGCCGGGGACGAGCTCCATGACCAGGTAGGCCGAGCCGTCCTCCTCGCCGTAGTCGTAGACGTTGGCGATGCCCTCGTGGTTGACCAGCGCCGCGTGGCGGGCCTCGGCGCGGAAGCGCTCGAGGAAGCCGGGGTCGCCGAGGTACTCGTCCTTCAGGATCTTGATCGCGATGGTGCGGCCGATGACCAGATCGGTCGCCTGCCACACCTCTCCCATGCCGCCGATGGCGATCCGGGACTGCAGCTCGTAGCGTCCTCCGAAGGTGAGGCCTGTCGTGGGTCTCATTTGTTCAGCACCGCCTCTAGTACCTGTTGTCCGATGGGTGCGGCGATCAGGTTGCCGTACCCGGTCTGGCCGAGCCCTCCACCGTTCTCCACGAGCACGGTGATGGCGTACTGCGGGTCGTCCGCAGGCGCGAAGCCGGTGAACCAGAGGGTGTACGGGTCGTCCCCGCCGTTCTCGGCGGTGCCGGTCTTACCGGCCACAGTGACGCCCCCTATTGTTGCATTCGTCGCCGCGCCGCCCTGGACGCTGGCGACCATCATCGCCTCGACGGCGTCCGCGGTCTGCGTGCTCACCGCCCGGCCGAGCGACTTCTCCTGGAACTGCTGCAGCACGCTGAGGTCCTGCGAGCGGATCGAGTCGACCAGGTTCGGCTGCATCACCTCGCCGCCGTTCGCGATCGCCGCGGAGACCATGGCGATCTGCAGCGGCGTCGCGCGCACCTCCCACTGCCCGAAGGCGGTGAGGGCCGTCTGGGCGTCGTCCGTCTTCGTCGGGTAGATGCTCGCCTCGACCGACATCGGGATCTCGAGCTCGGTGTCGAAGCCGAACTTCTCGGCCTGCGAGCGGATCGCGTCCGCTCCCAGCTGCACGCCCATCTCGGCCATCGGGACGTTGCAGGAGAGCGAGACGGCGGTGGCCAGCGTGACCGTCTCTCCGGAGCCGCAGAGACCGCCTCCGGAGTTGATCACCTGCGACGAGGAGCCGGGCAGCGTGTACGACTCGACGTTGGGGAAGCTCGAGTCGGCGGTGAAGCGGCCGGACTCGAGGGCGGCCGAGGCCACGACGAGCTTGAAGACGGAGCCGGGCGGGTTGAGCGAGCCGCCGATGGCCCGGTTCACGAGGGGCTCGGAGGAGTCGTCGTTCAGCGCCCGGTAGGCGGCGAGGACGTCGTCGGTGTCGTGGGAGGCCAGCGCGGTGGGGTCGAAGGTGGGCTTCGAGACCATCGCGAGGATGCGGCCGGTGGCCGGCTCGGTCACGACGACGGCCCCCGTGTAGTCGCCGAGCGCGTCGAAGGCGGCCTGCTGGGCGACCGGGTCGATCGAGAGCTCGACCGACGCGCCCTTCGGGTCCTGGCCCGTGACGAGGTTGTTGATCTCGTCGAAGAACTGCGAGTTCGAGGTGCCCGAGAGGTAGTCGTTGAGCGTGCGCTCGATGCCGGTGGTGCCCTGGTTCAGGGTGAAGTAGCCGGTCACGGCGGAGTAGAGCGGGCCGTTCGCGTACTGCCGCTGGAACTTGTAGAGGTCGTCCGACGGCGTCGAGGAGGCGATCGGCTGACCGCCGGCGAGGATCGCACCGCGCTCGGTCGAGAAGCTCTCGTAGAGGGTCCGCGTGTTGCGGCCGTCCTCGTCGAGGGAGTCGGCCTGGATCACCTGGATGGTGGTGGTGGAGAGGAAGAGGGCCACGAACATCGTCAGCACGACGAGGCTCACCCGTTTGAGTTCTCGGTTCATCGACGGATCACACCACCAGACGAGGCTGACTGCGGACTGTGTCGGACAGGCGCAGCAGCACCGCCACGATCATCCAGTTCGCCACGAGGGAGGAGCCGCCGGCGGCGAGGAACGGCGTGGTCAGGCCGGTCAGCGGGATGACGCGGGTGACGCCTCCGATGACGATGAAGCACTGCAGGGCGATCACGAACGAGAGGCCGACTCCCAGGAGGCGCCCGAAGTCGTCCTGCCCGGCGAAGCCGATGCGGAACCCGCGCGAGACCAGCAGGAGGTAGAGGCCGAAGATCGCGAAGAGCCCGGCGAGGCCCAGCTCCTCGCCGAGGCTGGCGATGATGTAGTCGGACTGCGGGACCGGCGTGAGATCCGGCATCCCCTGGCCGAGGCCCGTGCCGAGCAGCCCGCCGTGCGCGAGGCCGAAGAGGCCCTGCACGAGCTGGTAGCTGCCGCCCGGATCCGCCCCGTAGCGCTCGGCGCTGAAGGGCTCGAGCCAGTTGGCGAAGCGGTTGCCCACGTAGTCGAGCGTCTGGCTCGCCAGCAGCGCGCCGCCGAGGAACAGGCCGACGCCGATGAGGACCCAGCCGGTGCGGCCGGTCGCGACGTAGAGCATGACCAGGAACAGGCCGAAGTAGAGCAGCGCCGTCCCCAGGTCGCGCTGGAAGACGATGACGCCCATCGTGACCGCCCAGACCACCAGGATCGGGCCGAGGTCGCGCAGGCGCGGGAAGCGCATCCCGAGGACGGTGCGGCCCCCCATCGAGAGGGAGTCGCGGTTGCGCACGAGGTAGCCGGCGAAGAAGACCGCGAGGGCGATCTTGGCGATCTCGCCGGGCTGGAAGCTCGCCACGTCGCCGATCCCGATCCAGACGCGCGCGCCGCTGACCTCGCGGCCGATGAAGGGCAGGAGCGGCAGGAGGAGCAGCACGATCGCCGCGAACCCGGCGACGTAGGTGTAGCGGAACAGCACGCGGTGGTTGCGGATGACCAGCAGCACCACGATCGCCGCCACGACGGCCAGGGCGCTCCAGAAGATCTGCCGCACCGCCACCGACTCCCAGCCGGTCGCGCCGTCGGCGATGTCGATCCGGTAGATCTCGGCGACGCCCAGGCCGTTCAGCACGGTGGCGATCGGGAGGAGGAAGGGGTCGGCCGCCGGGGCCGCGAAGCGCAGCACGACGTGCACGGCGAGCACGAGCGCCGAGAGGCCGGCGCCCAGCGAGACCAGCGTGGTGTCGATCGAGCCGAGGGCGCCGAGCTGCACGAGCACGATCGCGCCGGCATCGATGAGGCACGCGCCGATCAGGAGCAGGAGCTCGAGATTGCGCAGCTTCTGGCGGAAGAAGCCCTGCCGCTCGGGGGCGGGGCGGGCGGTGGCCGTGGCGGCGTCCGTCATGGTGCTCCGTTCGCGTCCGTGAGGCGCTCGACGATGTCGACCGCGCCGGCGTAGGAGTCGGCGCTGATCGTCTGCTCCAGCTGCTCGACGTCGTAGGCGCGGAGGGAGTCGAGCGGGATTCCCGTGTCCTCCTTCACCTCCGAGAGCGAGAGCGGGCCGACCGACTGCTGGATGCCCTGGTAGATGATCACGGTGTCCCCGTCGGTGCCGACGTAGAAGCGCGACTGCGTCCAGTCGTAGGCGAAGAGGATCCCGAGGAATCCGATGATGAGCACGAGGGACAGGCCGACGAGCCAGGTGATGCGGCGGCGCAGGTGCCGGCGGCGGTCCTCCTCGATCAGCTCGTCGAGGTAGTCCTCGGACGCGGGCTCGAAGTGGGTGGGGCCCTGCGCGGCGGGAGCCCGGGTGTGCAGGCGGAGGCCGGGGATCCGGACGCGGTTCTGCGAGTCGTCGGTGCTGAAAGGCGTGGGCGCGGCGGCGGATCCGACGACCACCGGCTCCTCCACGGGGGCGAGGATGCGCGCGGTGTCGCCCGCCCCGGGGATGTCGAGGACGACGACGGTGACGTTGTCCGGGGCGCCGTGCGAGAGGCTGTCGCGGATCAGGCGGTCGGCCACCTGCTGCGCGGTCTCGTCGCGGCTGAGCTCCTTGAGGATCTCGTCGTGCGGGACGACGCCGGAGAGGCCGTCGGAGCAGATCAGCCAGCGGTCGTGCGGCTCGGTCTCGAGCGTGAGCGTGTCGATCTCGGGGTTGGTGTGCACGTCGCCGAGGACCCGCATCAGGACGGAGCGGCGCGGATGCGTCATCGCCTCCTCCTCCGTGATGCGGCCGGAGTCCACGAGGCGCTGCACGAAGGTGTGGTCCGTCGTGACCTGCTCGAGCCGGCCGTCGCGGAGGACGTAGATGCGGGAGTCGCCGATGTGCGCGATCGCCACCGACTCGCCGACGCGGGCGATCGCGCTGACGGTGGTGCCCATGCCGGTGAGCTCGGGGTGGTCGACGACGGCGTCGGCCAGCAGGGTGTTGGCCGCCAGCAGGGTGCGCTTGAGCTCGTCCTCGGCCTCGTAGGTGGAGGCGTAGACGCGGTCCGCCTCCGCGATGCGCTTGATCGCGATGGAGGAGGCGACGTCGCCGCCCGCGTGGCCGCCCATGCCGTCGGCGACGACGAAGAGCTGCCGGCCCGCGTAGCCGGAGTCCTGGTTGTTCGAGCGGATCCTGCCGACGTGCGAGACGGCGGCGCTCTCGCGCACCGCGCCGTGGCCGGAGGCGCTCTCCGGAGTGGGGGCCACGCGCTACGACCGCCGCAGTTCGAAGGTGGTGGTGCCGACCTTCACGGGCGTGTCCAGCGGCACCTTGGTGGGCGCGCCGACGCGGCGGCCGTCGAGGAAGGTGCCGTTGGTGGAGTCGAGGTCCTGGATCATCCACTCGTCGTTCCAGAGGAGAAGGCGCGCGTGGTGGGTCGAGGTGTAGTCGTCGCGGATGACCAGCGTCGACTCCGCGGAGCGGCCGATCGTCAGCGGGTCGCCGGTCAGCTCGAGCTCGGTGCCCCGCTTGGGGCCCGAGGTGATCACGAGGCGCTGCGCCGTGTGGACGGTGGCGGCGCCTCCCTGCTCGGCGCGCTCGGCGGCGGCCTCGCGGCTCCTCCGGGCCGAGGGGGCCGACGGGGAGGCGGGCTGCGCGGGCGCGGGAGCCGCGGCGGCCGCGGCGACCACGGGCTGGGCGGCCGTCACGAACGGGGCCTCGGGGGACGCGGCCTGCGCGCCGGGCGGCAGCTTGCGCACGCGCTGCCCGAACAGGTCGGAGCGCAGCGCGTAGACGATGCCGAACACGAAGAACCACAGCAGCGCGAGGAACGCGATGCGCAGCAGGAAGAGAGTGAGCTCGCTCATAGCCGGTCGTCCCAGAATCCCTCGGAGCCGCGTCCGGCTGCCCTGCCGGACGACGGACGGTCGGTGCGTGCGGGCGCGGAGCCCTGCACGACGCGGTAGACGATCGAGGTGCGCCCGATCGTGATGGTCTGCTCGGGGGCCAGGGGCGCCTGCGTGACGGGCCGGCCGTCGAGCTTGGAGCCGTTCGTGGACCCGAGGTCGTGCACCTGGGCACGGGAGCCGTCCCAGAGGATCTCGACGTGCTTGCGGGAGGTGCCCGAGTCGTCGACGGTGATGTCGGCGTCGCTGCCGCGGCCGATGACGGTGCGCGCCTTCGTGATCGGGTGGCGACGGCCGTCGATGTCGAGGACGGGCGTGTAGGCGACGGTGCCCTTCACGCTGCGGGAGTCGACCTCGACCATGCCGTCGCTGAGCGCCGGATCGACGGCGAGGGAGATGTCGATCGGGCCGGGGAAGCGGAAGCCCTGCTTGGTGGCGTGCTCGGTGGCGACCGTGGTGAGCTCGTCGATCAGGGTGGCGCCGAGGCGCTGCATCCGGTCGAGGTCGGTCGCGGACATCCGCAGGACCAGGCTGTTGGGGACGAGGATGCGGTCGCGACTGACCACGGCGGCGGAGGTGTCGAGCTCCCGGCGGAGGGCGGAGGCGAGCTCGACCGGCTGCAGACCCGACTTGAAGGTCCGCGCGAACGCGCCGTTGACGACGCGCTCGAGTCCCTTCTCGAAGTTGTCCAGTATGCCCACAGTCTTCCGATCTTCCGGTTCTTCGCCTTCTCGGCGGTCGCGCACGGATCGAGATGTCTGCGCGCCCGTCGCCGCTTCCTCTTCTTGGTCTGCGCCGCGCACGGCTACGGGCATGTTACTGGGATGGTCTGGATGCGCGATCCTCCGCAGTGGTTTCGCGGCAGGAGTGCCGTGTGCGCGCTCTCACCGGGGCGGCTCGGCGGCGGCTCCCGGGGGAGCGGCGGCCCGGGACGGTGAGCGCCGGTTCGGCTCGGGGGCCGGGGGATGCTACGATTTCTCGTCGGCGCTTCGGTGCCGCTGGTGAGCGCGAGTGGCGGAATAGGCAGACGCGCACGGTTCAGGTCCGTGTGCCCGAAAGGGCGTGGGGGTTCAACTCCCCCCTCGCGCACCAGAGTTCACGAGAACCGGAGTTCGAGAGAACCGGGTTCGAGAGAACCAGAGGAGAAGCCCCCGATCGGATGTCCGGTCGGGGGCTTCTCCCGTTCCCGGGTGCGGTGCGCCGCGGGGCGGGCTCCTGTCGTGTTGTTCTCGCGGGCGGCGTCCCGCGGAGGGGCGGTGTTCACCGGGAGGTCGGCGCGAGGTCGTCCGGCGCGGGCACGCTCGCGGAGTGATCGCCCTCCGTGCCGACGTGTCCGCCCTCGATCCGCGGGCGCTGCCCGAGCTGCTCCGACGCCTCCGCCGGCACCGGAGCGTGCAGGTGGGGGAGCGCCAGTGGATCGCGGTGCTGCCCGGATCGGGCCCGGTGCTGCTGACCTCCGGCGACCGGCTCGTGCTCGAGCTGCTGATCGAGCGGCGCGCGCTGCTCCCCGTGGTGATCGACGCGCTCGAGGCGGAGCTGCGCAGCGGCGGCTTCCGCGAGCGGATCGCGCTGAGCTGGAGCACGCCGGACACGGTGCCCGTGCCGCTGCGCTGACGAGCCGCGGTCAGCGGCGGGTGAGCTCCACGACGGGGATGGTGCGGGTGGTGCGCTTCTCGTAGTCGAGGAAGCCGGCGGAGGCGGTGGTGAAGCGGGCCCAGCCGGCGTCGCGCTCCTCCCCGGCGAGGACGCGCGCCCGGACGTCGACGGTGCCGTCGTCGGGGGTCTCGATCGCCAGGTCCGGCTGGGCGATCATGTTGTGGAACCAGGCGGGGTGCTTCGGCGCACCGGCGGCGGACGCGGCGAGCAGCCAGACGTCGTCGGAGGGGTGCAGCGCCATCAGCGGAGTCACGCGCTCCTGACCGGAGCGGGCGCCGCGGTGGTGCACCAGCACGAGGCTCCTCCCGAAGCCGCCCGTGGTCACGGTCCCGCCGTTCGCGCGGAACTCCTCGATGATCGTGTCGTTCCAGTCGGCCATGCTCGTCCTCCTCGACGCGGTGCCGGCACTCGAGTGCCGGGGTCAGGCGCGGGCGCCCAGGGCGTCCTCGCGGCTGCTGCTCCCACCCGGCGGCTGCGCGCCCCCGGTGACGGCGGCGGGATCCGCCAGCGCCCGCCGCCAGGGTAGCTCCGCGGCGCCGACGAGTTCCAGCCTCGAGCGCAGGGCGGCCCGCTCGATCCGCACGCCGCGCGCGAGGTCGCTCAGGGCCCGGGCGGAGACGCGGGCGGCGAGGCGCTCGCGGTCGACGGTGAGCAGCGAGCCGAGGAAGCCGCCCAGCACGACCGCGGTGGGGTTGAAGAGGTTGATGTAGGTGGACAGGCCCTCCGAGAGCAGGTCGACCTGGCGGGCGACCTCGCCGAGGACGGCGGGGTCGCGGGAGGTGCCCAGGGCGATGTCGAGCTCGTCCTGGTCGAGGACGCGGGCGCCGAGGACGTCGAGGAGGGAGCGCATCCGGACCTCGGCCTCGAGGCAGCCGCGCCGGCCGCAGCCGCAGAGGCGGCCGTTCGTGGCGACGAGGGTGTGGCCCAGCTCGGCCGCGAACCCCGAGGAGCCCTGGAGCGGGACGCCGCCGATGATGACTCCTCCGCCGATGCCGCCCGCGCCGCCGGTGACGTAGACGACGTCGGCCACGCCGTGCGCGGCTCCGAAGAGGGACTCGCCGATGGCGCCGAGGGTCGCGTCGTTGCCGACGGCGACCGGGAGGTCGAGGGCGCGGCTCAGCTGGGTGGCGAGGTCGACGTCGCGCCAGCCCAGGTGCGGGGCGCGGTGGACGAAGCCGGAGTCGGCCTGGACGAGGCCGGGGACGGCGACGCCCGCGCCGACCAGCGTGCGGAGCGACTCCCGCTCGGAGCGGAAGCCCTCGACGATGCCGGTGACGACGCGGACCACCGTGGCCGGGCTCGCGGGCTTGGGGGTGTCGAAGCGGACGCGGCGCAGCAGCTCGCCGTGCAGGCCGACGAGGCCGACGATGATCGCGTCGGTGTCGAGGTGGACGCCCACGGCCGCGAACCGGTCACCGGGGACGACGGTGGCGCTGGGGCGGCCGATGCGGCCGTCCGGTGCGGTGGTCTCCTCCGCCACCCAGCCGAGCTCGCTCAGCTCGCCGACCAGGTTCGCGACGGCGGAGCGGTTCAGCCCGGTGAGGCGGCCGAGCTCGGCGCGGCTGGTGGGACCGGAGCGGTGCACCAGCGTCGCGAGGCTCGCGAGGTTCGTGCGGCGCAGCAGCGCGTTGCTGGAGGCTCCGACTGCTCCTGCCATGATCGCCTGCCTGTCGCTGGACCCCGACGGGTCTCGGATGCACTCGGGCGCGGCTCCCCCGAGGAGAAGCCGCGCCCGAGAACTGTAGAAGAGAAGGACGAGGAGCGCCGCTGGGCGGCGCCCGGCGTTCGCCTAGCGGCCGCCGGCGCGGCGCTTGTTGAAGATGTCGAACGCCACCGCGAGCAGGAGCACGAAGCCCTTGATCGCCATCTGCCAGGCCGCGTCGACCGAGAGGATGGACAGGCCCATGTTGAGCACGCCCATCACGAGTCCGCCGATGACGGCTCCGACGACGGTGCCCACGCCTCCCTGGACGGCGGCGCCGCCGATGAAGACCGCGGCGATCGCGTCCAGCTCGTAGTTCTGTCCGGCCGAGGCGACCGCACCGCCGGCGCGGGCGGTGCTGACGATGCCCGCGACTCCGGCCAGTGCGCCCATGTTGACGAAGATGAAGAAGTTGACCCACTTCGTCTTGACGCCGGACATCATCGCGGCGAACAGGTTGCCGCCCATCGCGTAGATGTGGCGGCCGAAGACCGTCCGGCCGAGCACGAAGCTGTAGGCGAGGATCAGCACGGCGAGCACGATCAGGATGATCGGGGTTCCGCTGTAGCCGGCGAGCAGCCAGGAGAGGGCCATGATCGCGATGACGGCGATGGCCGACTTCGCGACCAGCGAGCCGATGGGCTCGCGGGGCAGCTCGAGGCGGCGGAGGGTCGCGCGGCTGCGGAGCTGCTGGGCCACGAGGACGACGCAGACGATCAGGCCGAGGACCAGGGTGAGCGCGTCGCGCCCGGCGATGCCGCCGAGGACGCCCGGCAGCCAGCCGGCGCCGATCGCGGTGAACTCGGTGGGGAGGCCGTTGATCGTTCCGCCGGTGAGGAGGACGAGGGTGAAGCCGCGGAAGATCAGCATGCCAGCGAGGGTCACGATGAACGCCGGTATGCCGACGAAGGCGACCCAGAAGCCCTGCCATGCTCCGACGGCGGCGCCGGTGACGAGGGCGACGACGACGGCCGCCCACCAGGGCAGGCCCCAGTTGTTCATCGCGATCGCCGAGATGGCGCCGACCATCGCCACGACCGAGCCGACCGAGAGGTCGATGTGGCCGGCGATGATGACCATCACCATGCCGATCGCGAGGATCAGCACGTAGGCGTTCTGCTGGATCAGGTTGTTGACGTTGCCGGGCAGGAGCAGGCGCCCGCCGGTCAGCACCTGGAAGAGCAGGATGATGATGGCCAGCGCGGCGAGGATGCCGTACTGCCGGAGGTTGATGTTCAGCCGGCGCGAGCGCTTGGGCGGGGTGGAGGGCGTGTTGGCGGGCGTGTCCGCCGGCGCTGTGGTGGTCGTGGCGCTCATCGGGCCTGTTCCTTTCCGGCGGTCATGTAGTGCATGAGGTGCTCCTGGGTGGCGTCGGCGCGATCGATCTCGCCCGTGATCCGTCCCTCGGAGATGGTGTAGATGCGGTCGGCGAGGCCGATCAGCTCGGGCAGCTCGGACGAGATGACGACGACCGCCTTGCCCTGGGCCGCGAGCTCGTTGATGATCCCGTAGATCTCGTACTTGGCTCCCACGTCTATGCCGCGGGTGGGCTCGTCGAGGATCAGCACGTCGGGACCGGAGAAGATCCACTTCGAGAGGACGACCTTCTGCTGGTTGCCGCCGGAGAGCTTCCCCGTGACGGCCGAGACGGTCGGCGCCTTGATGTTCATCTTCGATCGGTACGAGTCGGCGACCTTGTACTCGCGGTGCTTGTCGATCACGCCGAGCCGGGCCAGCCGCGAGAGCGCGGCGGCCGAGACGTTGACGGTGATGTCGCCGATGAGGTTGAGCCCGTAGCGCTTGCGGTCCTCGGTCGCGTAGGCGAGGCCGTTGCGGATCGCCTCGTCGACGGTGCGGGTCTGGATCTCCTCACCGTCCTTGTAGACGCGGCCGGAGATGCCGGTGCCGTAGCTCCTCCCGAAGATGCTCATCGCGAGCTCCGTGCGTCCGGCGCCCATCAGGCCCGCGAAGCCGACGATCTCGCCGGCGCGGACGGTGAAGGAGGCGTCGTCGACGACCACGCGGTTGATGTCGACCAGGTGGTGGACCGTCCAGTTCTCGACGCGCAGCTTCTCCTCGCCGATCTGCGGGTCGCGCGGCGGGAACATGCTGTTGAGGTCGCGGCCGACCATCGCGCGGATGATCCGGCTCTCGGACGCCTCCTCGCCGGCCATCGGGAAGCTCTCGATGGTGCGGCCGTCGCGGATGATGGTGACGGTGTCCGCGATGGCGCGGATCTCCTTCAGCTTGTGGCTGATGATGATGCAGGTGATGCCCTGCTTGCGGAGCTGGTCGATCAGGCCGAGCAGGTGGTCGCTGTCCTCGTCGTTGAGGGCCGCGGTGGGCTCGTCGAGGATGAGGAGCTTCACCTCCTTGGCGAGGGCCTTGGCGATCTCGACGAGCTGCTGCTTGCCGACGCCGAGCTCGAGGATCTTGGTCGCGGGGCTCTCGGCGAGGCCGACGCGGGCGAGCAGCTTGGCCGCCTCCGCGTTGGTCGCGTTCCAGTTGATGACGCCGCGGGTCGACTTCTCGTTGCCGAGGAAGATGTTCTCGGCGATGGAGAGGTAGGGGCTGAGGGCGAGCTCCTGGTGGATGATCACGATGCCGTCGGCCTCGCTGTCGTTGATCGACCGGTACTGCGCCTCCTCGCCCTCGAACTCGATGGTGCCCTCGAAGCTGCCGTACGGGTACACGCCGGAGAGGACTTTCATCAGGGTCGACTTGCCGGCGCCGTTCTCGCCGCAGATGGCGTGGACCTCGCCGGGCTGGACCGAGAGCGAGACGCCGTCGAGGGCGCGGACGCCGCCGCCGAACTCCTTGACGATGTCGCGCATGATGAGGATGGGACTGGCCAACAGGGCCTCACTTCGTTGGGGGGGAGTGGTGTGCGGACGGGGAGGCGGGGGCGGGGAGGATCACTCCTCCCCGCCCCCGCCCGACGGATCAGAGTCCGACGTCGCCGGCCTTGAGGAAGCCGGAGTCGACGAGGACCGACTGCACGTCGTCCTTCGTGACGACCTGCGGCTCCAGCAGGTAGGACGGGACGACCTTCTCGCCGTTGTCGTAGGTCTCGGTGTCGTTGACCTCGGGCTCCTCGCCCGCGACGATCGACTGCACCATCTGGAAGACGCGGTCGCCGAGGGTGCGGGTGTCCTTCCAGACCGTCATGGACTGCTCGTCGGCGAGGATCGCCTTGACGTTGGCCTTGTCGGCGTCCTGGCCGGTGATGACCGGGTAGTCGGCGCCGGGGGTGTAGCCGGCCGACTTCAGCGAGGCCTCGATGCCGATGGCCAGGCTGTCGTTGGGGGAGAGCACGACGTCGACCTTCTGGCCTCCGGTGTAGAAGGACGAGAGGCGGTTGTCCATCTCGGACTGCGCCTTGTCGGAGGCCCAGCCCTGGATGCCGATCGAGGCCCAGTCGTCGTCCGACGCGGGCGACTTGCCCGAGGGGACGGTGAGCTTGCCGCTCTCGATGTAGGGCTGCAGGACGTCCCAGGCGCCGGAGAAGAAGAACTTCGCGTTGTTGTCGTCGGGGCTGCCGGCGAAGGGCTCGAGGGTGAAGGGACCCGCGGCGTTCTTCAGGTCGAGGGTCGACTCGATGTACTGGCCCTGGAGCTGGCCGACCTTGTAGTTGTCGAAGGTCGCGTAGTAGTCGACGTCCGCGGTGCCGTTGATGAGACGGTCGTAGGCGATGACGGTGGCGTTCTGCTTCTTCGCCTCGGCGAGGACGGGCGCGAGCGCCTCGCCGTCGATCGCGGCGATGACCAGGATCTTGGAGCCGCCGGCGATCTGGTTCTGGATCTGCGAGATCTGCTGATCGGTCTTGTTGTCGGCGTACTGGAGGTCGACGGTGCAGCCGTCGCCCTCGAGCTGCGACTGGAGGCCTTCGCCGTCGTTGATCCAGCGCTCGAGGCTGCGCGTGGGCATCGAGATGCCGACGGTGCAGTCGCCTTCCGCGCCGGCGCCGGCAGCGGCGCCTCCGGAGTTGGCGGGGCTCGCGGAACAGGCCGCGAGGCCGAGGGAGATGATGCCGGCGGCGGCCAGCGTGGTGATGCCGCGGGAGAACTTCATGGAGTGCATTCCTCTCTGAAAGCAGTGTCCGAGGGAGAGGACGACAAGAGGCGTGCACGTGTGGCGCACGTCGTCGTGTCGTCGCCCGGGAGGGCGGGAGAGCCCCGAGGGGCTTTGTCCACGGAGAGAACATATTCCTTCGATCGGGGGGAGTAAAGCGCGGGCGGCGAATTTGTCCAGGCGATGCCGAAATGTGATCTTCGGGACGTCGACCCCCGCCGTTGCTAGGGGAGAACGCTCTCACCGCTCGGCTCCCGCCCGGCTCGCGCCCCTCCGCCGGGCGCCCGCCGCCGTCCGCGTGAGGGAAACGCGAGGACTCCGGGCCGGGCTGTAGGGGAACCGTGAGGACCGCTCCGAGGGGCCCCCCGCGAGGTGTTGCATCGCTTCCTGTGCCGCTTCCCGGCAGGCGTCCGGTCCCGGGCGTCGTCCGCTCCCCGGATGGAGTCCTCCGTGCTCGACCTCGCCTACCTCCTCGGCGTGCTCGCCCTCTTCTCGCTCATCGCTCTCGCCGCGAAGGGGGTCGAGCGGCTGGGCGGACCGCCCCCCTCGGCGACCCGCGGGACCCGCGAGAAGGAGGCGGGCCGGTGATCGTCTTCGACGCCCTGGCGGCCGTGCTGGCGCTCGCCGCCGTCGTCTACCTCGTCGCGGCCCTGATCCGACCGGAGCGCTTCTGATGGATCCGCTCCTCGCCGTCCTCCAGGTCGCGACCGTCGGCCTGGCCGTCGCCCTCCTCCACCGCCCCCTCGGCGACCACATGTTCCGCGTCTACACCTCGACGCGCGACCTCGCCCTCGAGCGCGGCGTCTACCGCCTCATCGGCGTCGACTCCGCGGGCGAGCAGAGCTGGCGCGCCTACCTCCGGGCCGTGCTGGCCTTCTCGCTCGTCGGCGTGCTCCTGCTCTACGGGATGCAGCGCCTCCAGGCGGTCCTGCCCGGCTCCCTCGGCCTGCCCGCGGTGCCGGAGGGGCTGGCGTTCAACACCGCCGTCTCGTTCGTCACCAACACCAACTGGCAGTCCTACTCCCCGGAGGCGACCCTCGGCTTCGCGGTGCAGCTCGGCGGCCTCGCCGTGCAGAACTTCGTCTCGGCGGCCGTGGGCCTGGCCGTGGCGGTGGCGCTGATCCGCGGATTCGCGCGCCGCTCCTCCGGAACGCTCGGCAACTTCTGGGTCGACCTCGTGCGCGGCACGCTGCGCCTCCTGCTGCCCCTCGCGGTGGCGGCGGCGGTCGTGATGATCGCGGGCGGCGTGATCCAGAACCTGAACGGCCCGCTGACGGTGACCACGCTCACCGGCGGCGAGCAGAGCATCCCGGGCGGCGCGGTGGCCTCGCAGGAGGCGATCAAGCTGCTCGGCACCAACGGCGGCGGCTACTTCAACGCCAACTCCGCGCACCCGTTCGAGAACCCCTCGGCGTGGGTGTCGCTGCTGCAGATCGTGCTGATCCTCGCGATCCCGTTCTCGCTGCCGCGCACCTTCGGCCGGATGGTCGGCGACGTGCGGCAGGGGCGCGCGATCCTCGCGGCGATGGCGACGATCTTCGTCGTGTCGCTCGCGGCCCTCACCGCGCTGGAGGCGGCGGGCGGCGGATCCGCGGCACAGGCCGCCGGAGCCGCGATGGAGGGCAAGGAGACGCGCTTCGGCATCGCCGGCTCCGCCCTCTACGCGACCGCCTCGACGCTCACCTCGACCGGCGCCGTCAACGCGATGCACGACTCCTTCACCGCGCTCGGCGGCATGCTGCCGATGCTCAACATGATGCTCGGCGAGGTCGCCCCCGGCGGCGTCGGCTCGGGCCTCTACGGGATGCTCGTGCTCGCGGTGCTGGCCGTGTTCGTCGGCGGGCTGCTGGTCGGCCGGACGCCCGAGTACCTGGGCAAGAAGCTCGGCCCGCGCGAGATCAAGCTCGCGAGCCTCTACATCCTCGTGACGCCGACGCTCGTGCTGGCCGGCACGGCCCTGAGCTTCGCGATCCCGGCGGTGCGGGAGGACGTGGAGAGCACGTCGATCCTGAACCCCGGGCTGCACGGACTCTCGGAGGTGCTCTACGCCTTCACCTCCGCGTCCAACAACAACGGCTCGGCGTTCGCGGGGCTGACGGCGAACACGCCCTGGCTGAACACGGCGCTCGGCGTCGCGATGCTCCTCGGCCGCTTCCTCCCGATCCTGCTGGTGCTCGCCCTGGCCGGCTCGCTCGCGGCGCAATCGCCGGTGCCCTCCAGCGCCGGCACGCTGCCCACCCACCGGCCGCAGTTCGTCGGCCTCCTCGTGGGCGTCACGGTCGTCGTGACCGCGCTCACCTACTTCCCCGTACTCGCGCTGGGCCCCCTGGCGGAAGGACTGCGACTCCGATGACCACTGCACTCACCGAGGCCCCCGCGGAACCCGCGCGCCCCACCCGCGCCGCCCTCGGGCCGCGCCAGCTCGCCGCCGCCCTCCCCGGAGCGCTGCGCAAGCTCGATCCGCGCCTGATGTGGCGCAACCCCGTGATGTTCATCGTCGAGGTCGGCGCCGTGCTGACCACGGTGCTGGCGATCGCCGAGCCGTTCCTCGGGGGGCCGGAGGAGTCGGGCGGATCGACGGTGCCCGTCACCTTCACGGCCGGCATCGCGATCTGGCTCTGGCTCACCGTGGTGTTCGCGAACCTCGCGGAGTCGGTGGCCGAGGGCCGCGGCAAGGCCCAGGCCGAGAGCCTGCGCGCCACCCGCACCAGCACTCCGGCCCGGCGCGTGGCCGACTACGACCCCGCGGACCCCTCCGCCCTGTCGGCCCGCCTGGTCGAGGTCTCCTCGGCCGAGTTGCAGCTGGGCGACGTGGTCGTGGCGGAGGCGGGCGACCTCGTCCCCGGCGACGGCGACATCGTCTGGGGCATCGCCTCCATCGACGAGTCGGCGATCACGGGCGAGTCGGCACCGGTCGTCCGCGAGAGCGGGGGCGACCGCAGCGCGGTGACGGGCGGCACGCGAGTGCTCTCGGACCGGATCGTGGTGCGCATCACCTCGCGGCCGGGCGAGACCTTCGTCGACCGGATGATCGGCCTGGTCGAGGGCGCGTCGCGGCAGAAGACGCCGAACGAGATCGCGCTCGACATCCTCCTGGCGAGCCTCTCGATCGTGTTCGTCGTGGTCGTGCTGACCCTGAACCCGATCGCCTCGTTCGCGGGAGCCTCCGTGAGCGTCCCGGTGCTGGTCGCGCTGCTCGTCTGCCTCATCCCGACCACCATCGGCGCCCTCCTCTCGGCCATCGGCATCGCCGGCATGGACCGGCTCGTGCAGCGCAACGTGCTCGCGATGTCCGGCCGGGCCGTGGAGGCGGCGGGCGACGTCACGACGCTCCTGCTCGACAAGACGGGGACGATCACCTACGGCAACCGCCGGGCGGTGGCGTTCCTCCCGCTCGACGGAGTGGCGCAGGCCGCCCTCGTCGACGCGGCCGCCTCCTCCTCGCTCAGCGACCCGACGCCCGAGGGGAAGTCGATCGTCGACCTCGCGGGCGACTCGGGCCGCCCCGCCGTCGAGCTCGCTCAGGCCGCCGTGGTGCCGTTCACCGCGCAGACCCGGATGAGCGGGCTCGACCTCCCCGACGGCTCCTCCATCCGCAAGGGCGCCGGCTCGGCCGTGCGCGCCTGGGTGGAGGAGGAGGGGCCGCTGCCGTCCGCGGTCGCGGCGCGCCTCACGGTGCTCGTCGACGGCGTCTCGGAGAGCGGCGGCACGCCCCTGGTCGTCGCGGTGAAGGACGCCCACGGCGCCCGCCTGCTCGGCGTCGTGCACCTGAAGGACGTGGTGAAGGACGGGCTCGCCGAGCGCTTCTCGGAGCTGCGCGCGATGGGCATCCGCACCGTGATGATCACGGGCGACAACCCGCTGACCGCGAAGGCGATCGCGGCGGAGGCGGGAGTCGACGACTACCTCGCCGAGGCGACCCCCGAGGACAAGCTCGCCCTGATCCGGCGCGAGCAGGAGGGCGGCGCGCTGGTCGCGATGACCGGCGACGGCACCAACGACGCCCCGGCCCTCGCGCAGGCCGACGTGGGCGTGGCGATGAACACCGGCACCTCGGCGGCGAAGGAGGCGGGCAACATGGTCGACCTCGACTCCGACCCCACCAAGCTCATCGACATCGTGCGGATCGGCAAGCAGCTGCTGATCACCCGCGGCGCGCTCACCACGTTCTCGATCGCGAACGACGTGGCGAAGTACTTCGCGATCATCCCGGCGATGTTCGCGGGGGTCTTCCCCGGGCTCGCGGTGCTGAACGTGATGCAGCTGCACTCGCCGGCCTCGGCGATCCTCTCGGCGATCGTGTTCAACGCGCTGGTGATCGTCGTGCTGATCCCGCTCGCGCTGCGCGGAGTGGCGTACCGCCCGGTCGCCGCCTCGCGCATCCTCAGCCGCAACCTCCTGGTCTACGGGCTGGGCGGAGTGATCGCTCCGTTCCTCGGGATCAAGCTCGTCGACCTGATCGTCGCCGCGATCCCCGGCTTCTGACCCGCCCGTCCCGACCACTGAAGACAGAGAGAAGAGACCATGTTCCGTCCCTACGGTGTCGCGCTGCGCGCGATGATCGTGCTCACCGTGCTGCTGGGAGCGGCGTACCCGCTCGCGGTGCTCGGGATCGGGCAGCTCGCCCTGCCCGCCCAGGCGAACGGCTCGCTGCTGCGCCAGGACGGCGCGGTGATCGGCTCGTCGCTGATCGGCCAGTCGTTCACGGACGCCGACGGAGCGCCCCTGCCGGAGTGGTTCCAGTCGCGTCCCTCCGCCGCGGGCTACGACGCCGCGGCCTCGACCGGCAGCAACCTCGGCCCCGAGAACGCCGACCTGGTCGCGTCCGTCGAGGAGCGCCGGGCCGCGATCGCGGCCTTCGAGGGCGTCGACCCGGCCGCGGTGCCGGCCGATGCGCTGACCGCCTCCGCCTCGGGGCTCGACCCCGCGATCAGCCCCGCCTACGCGCAGCTGCAGGCGCCCCGCGTCGCCGCCGCCCGCGGGCTCGACGTGAGCGCCGTGCGCGCGCTGGTCGACGAGCACACCGCGGGCCGCGAGCTCGGGTACCTCAGCGAGCCGACGGTGGACGTGCTCGAGCTCAACGCCGCTCTCGCGCGGCTGTGACCGCTCCGGTGGCGCCTCCGGCTCGTAGAATCGCGATCGGCTCGTCGGGACCGTCCGATCGAGCGGATCGACGCCGGTCCCGCGAGCCCGGGACGCCCCGGAGCCGCGAGCACGAGGGGAGGCCGGGAGCATGACGAAGGGCCGCCTGCGCGTGCTCCTCGGAGCCGCGCCCGGAGTGGGCAAGACCTACACGATGCTCGAGGAGGGCCGCCGGCTCGCCGCCGAGGGTCGCGACGTCGTGGTGGCCGTGGTCGAGACGCACGGCCGCTCCGCCACCGCCGCGATGGTCGAGGGGCTGGAGGTCGTGCCGAGGAGGGCCGTCGAGCACCGCGGCGTGCTGCTCGACGAGATGGACCTCGACGCGGTGCTCGCCCGCCGGCCCGACGTCGCGCTGGTCGACGAGCTCGCGCACACCAACGCCCCCGGCTCCCGGCACGAGAAGCGCTGGGAGGACGTCCGGACGCTCCTCGACGCCGGCATCACCGTCTTCTCGACCGTGAACATCCAGCACATCGAGTCGCTCAACGACGTCGTGCACGCGATCACCGGAGCGCCGCAGCGCGAGACGATCCCGGACGCGGTCCTCCGCGCCGCCGACCAGATCGAGGTCGTCGACCTGGCGCCCCAGGCGCTGCGCGACCGCCTCGCCGACGGCCGCGTCTACCCGCCCGAGCGCATCGACGCGGCGCTGTCCAACTACTTCCGGCTCGGCAACCTGACCGCCCTGCGCGAGCTCGCGCTGCTCTGGCTCGCCGACGAGGTCGACAGCGCGCTCCGCGACTACCGCGTCGAGCACGGCATCGACAGCACCTGGGAGGCGCGCGAGCGCGTGGTCGTGACCCTCACCGGCGGGCCGGAGGGGGAGACCCTGCTGCGGCGCGGCGCGCGGATCGCGGCCCGCGCCTCCGGGGGCGACCTGCTCGCCGTGCACGTGGTGACCCCCGACGGCCTCCGCACTCCCCGGCCGCACGTGCTCGAGGCGCAGCGGGTGCTGGTCGAGAAGCTCGGCGGCAGCTACCACCAGGTGGTCGGCGAGGACGTGCCGCGCACGCTGGTCGAGTTCGCCCGCTCGGTCAACGCGACGCAGCTGGTGATCGGCGTGAGCAGGCGGAGCCGCCTCGCCTCGGCGCTGACGCCCGGCACCGCGTCGACGGTGATCCGCGAGTCCGGCAACATCGACGTGCACATCGTCAGCCACTCCGCCGCCGGGCGCACCGCGGTGCTGCCGAGGCTCGACGGCGCCCTGACGCTGCGGCGCCGCCTCCTGGGACTGGCACTCGCCCTCGTGGGCGGCCCGCTGGTGACCTGGCTGCTCTCGAGCCTCCGCAGCGACGAGTCGATCACGAGCGACGTGCTCTCGTACCAGCTGCTGGTGGTGGTGGTCGCGCTGGTCGGCGGGCTCTGGCCGGCCCTCTTCGCGGCCGTGCTCTCGGGGCTGACCCTCGACTTCTTCTTCGTCGATCCCCTCTACACGATCACCGTCGACGAGCCTCTGCACGCGCTCGCGCTGGTGCTCTACGTGCTCAACGCGGCGCTCGTCAGCGCCGTGGTCGACCGCGCGGCCCGGCGGGCGCGGGCCGCCAAGCGGTCGGGGGCGGAGTCGGAGCTGCTGGCGACGATCGCGGGCGGCGTGATCCGCGGGCAGGGGGCGCTGCAGGCGATCCTCGAGCGCTCGCGCGAGGCGTTCGGGCTGACCGGCGTGCGGCTGCTGCGCGGCGGCGAGCTCGTCGCGGCGGACGGTGAGCCGCAGCCGGAGGGCGATCCCGCGCGCATCGCGGTGGGCGAGGGCGCGGTGCTCGAGCTGCACGGCCGCGAGCTGGAGGGGAGCGAGCGGCGGCTGCTCCAGGTCGTCGCCGCCCAGCTGGACTCGGTGCTCGAGAACGCGGCCCTCAGCGAGACGGCCAGCTCCCTCGCTCCGCTGGCCGAGACCGACCGGGTGCGCAGCGCCCTGCTGTCGGCCGTCAGCCACGATCTGCGCCGGCCCCTCGCCGCGGCCACCGCGGCCGTCAGCGGACTGCGCTCGCCCGAGGTGGTCTGGAGCGAGCGCGACCGGGAGGAGCTGCTCGCCACCGCCGACGAGAGCCTCACCGTGCTGGCCGCGCTGGTCACCGACCTGCTCGACGTGACGCGGCTGGAGGCGGGGGCGCTCGCCGTGGCGCTCGCCCCGCTCGACGCCGCCGACGTGGTGCTCCCCGCGCTCGACGAGCTCGGGCTCGGTCCCGGCGAGGTCGACCTCGACCTCGATCCGGAGGGCCCGGCGCTGCTCGCCGACGCGGTTCTGCTGCAGCGCGTCGTGGTCAACCTGCTCGCGAACGCCGTCCGCTACGCGCCGTCCGGCACCCGGGTGCGCGTGGCCGCCAGCGCCTTCGGCGGGAGCGCGCAGCTGCGGATCGTCGACCACGGCCCCGGGGTGCCCGAGGAGCGGCGCGCCGAGATCTTCGTGCCGTTCCAGCGGCTCGGCGACGACGACAACCTCACGGGCCTGGGCCTCGGCCTCGCGCTGTCGAAGGGGTTCACGGAGGGGATGGGCGGCACGCTCGAGACGGAGGACACTCCGGGGGGCGGGCTGACGATGGTGGTGACGCTGCCGCTGGCGCCGGAGACTGCTGCCGCTGCTCCTGCGGCTCACGTCGCTCCTGCCGCCCCGCACGACGGCGGGTCGGGCACCGCTCCGCACGAGGACTCCGGAGGAGCCGCATGAAGATCCTGATCGCCGACGACGACCCGCAGATCCTGCGCGCCCTGCGCATCACGCTCACCGCCCGCGGATACGACGTGGTGACGGCCGGCGACGGCACCGAGGCGATCAACCGCGCGGTGGACGAGCATCCGGACCTCTACATGATCGACCTCGGCATGCCCCGGCTCGACGGGGTCGAGGTCATCCATGGACTGCGCGGCTGGACGAGCGCGCCGATCCTGGTGGTGTCGGGGCGGACGGGCGCGGCCGACAAGGTGGGCGCGCTCGACGCCGGCGCGGACGACTACGTGACCAAGCCGTTCTCGATGGACGAGGTGCTCGCGCGCATCCGGGCCCTCTCGCGACGCGTGCAGCCGGCCGACGGCGAGCCGCTGGTCGTGATCGGCGAGGTGACCGTGGACCTGGTGGCCAAGAGCGCGACGCGGGACGGCGTCTCCGTGCGGCTCACCCCGACGGAGTGGCAGGTGCTCGAGATCCTCATCCGCAACGCGGGCAAGCTGGTCACCCGCCGCTCGCTGCTGGCCGAGATCTGGGGCCCCGCGCACGTCACCGACACCGGCTACCTGCGCCTCTACCTCGCGCAGCTGCGCAAGAAGCTCGAGCCCGACCCCGCGCATCCGCGGCACCTGCTGACCGAGGCGGGCATGGGCTACCGCTTCGTGCCCTGACCGGCCTGTGCCCGGCGGGGGGAACCCCGGACCGTCGAGGGAGCCCGCTGGTCGTGGCTCCCGCGACGGTCCGGGATCGCCTCGGCGGAGGGGGGCAGGTCACCAGTCGTGGACGGTGCCGTCGGCGAGTCGGTTGAAGGGCAGGTACGCGCGCACGTAGGGGTACTTCCCGGCGGCGTCGACGTCGAGCTCCACGCCCAGACCGGGGGCGTCGCCCGGGTGCAGCCGTCCCTCGCTCCAGGTGAACGACTGCTGGAAGACGCTGTCGGTCCGCTCGCCGTGCTTCATGTACTCCTGGATCCCGAAGTTGTGGATCGCCAGGCCCAGGTGCATCGCGGCCGCCATTCCCACCGGGGAGACGTCGGTGGGTCCGTGCATCCCGGACTTGATCTGGTACTGCGCGGCGTGGTCGAGGATCCTCCGGAGGTGGGAGACGCCTCCGGTGTGCGTGACCGCGCTGCGGATGTAGTCGATCAGCTGCTCGCGGATCAGGAGCTGGTAGTCCCAGACGGTGTTGAAGACCTCGCCGATCGCCAGGGGTGTGGTGGTGTGCTGCCGGACGAGGCGGAGGGCCTCCTGGTTCTCGGCGGGCGTGCAGTCCTCGAGCCAGAAGAGGTCGTACGGCTCGAGGGACTTGCCGAGGGCCGCGGCCTGGATCGGTGTCATCCGGTGGTGGCCGTCGTGGAGGAGGGGGAGCCCCGGCCCGAACTCGTTGCGGACGGCCTCGAAGACGCGGGGGACGTGGCGCAGGTAGGCGCGGGTGTCCCAGTCCTCCTCGGTCGGCAGGCCGCCGCGCTGCGCCGGTTCGTGGTCGTAGCGCACACCGGCGTTGCCCTCGAGGACGGCGTTGGAGGCGATGCCGTAGATCGAGGTCAGCCCCGGCACCGCGGTCTGCACGCGGATCGCGCGGTACCCCTCCTCCTGGTGCTCGCGGATGCTGTCGAACAGCTCCGCGTCCGTCCGCCCGGACGCGTGGCCGTAGGCGAGCAGGCCGGTACGGGACGCGCCTCCGAGCAGCTGGTAGAGCGGCATGCCGGCGGCCTTGCCCTTGATGTCCCAGAGGGCGGTGTCGACCGCCGCGATCGCCGCCATCGTGACCGGCCCGCGGCGCCAGTAGGACGACCGGTAGAGGAACTGCCAGGTGTCCTCGATGCGCGAGGCGTCGCGACCGAGGAGCAGCGGCACGACGTGGTCGGCGAGATAGGAGACCACGGCGAGCTCGCGGCCGTTGAGGGTCGCGTCGCCGAGGCCGGTCAGCCCGTCGTCGGTCGTGAGCTTGAGGGTGACGAAGTTGCGGTCGGGACTGGTGACGACGACCTCGGCCTTGTCGATCTTCATGGGATGCCTTTCGTGGTGGGGGATCGGGTCAGGGGTTCCGGCCGGGAGCGCGGTCCATCGAGAACGCGGCGGTCGAGAGGCCGGGCGCCACGGGCGCGGCCTGACCCGTGCTCTCGCGGCGCTCGGCGATCTCGGCGACGATCTGCGCGTGCCGGCGGTCGGTCAGCGGGTAGAACGCCATGATCAGCACCGCGAGCAGGGCCGCGACGGCCGGGATGAGGCCGGCGGCGGCGCGGATGCCCCACTCGGCGTGCTCGCTCTGCTCCGCGGCCCCGGCCACGTAGCCGCCCCAGGCCAGCGCGTACGCGGCGAGGGCGCCTCCGACCGCCTGGCCGGTCTTGCGGGTGAAGGAGAACAGGGCGTAGATCGTGCCCTCGGAGCGGATGCCGGTCTTCCACTCCCCGTACTCGACGGTGTCGGCCTCGATCGCCCAGACGAGCATGTTGACGAGCTGGATGCCGACGTAGGCGAGGACCAGTCCGCCGAAGCCGACCGCCACCGCGTCGCCCGGGGCGAGGAAGACGACCGTCCCGCCGCTGATCAGGACCGCGACTCCGGCCATGTAGGCGTTGCGCTTGCCGAACCGCCGCACGATCGTCGGGACGAGGGCGGCCAGGCCGAAGGTCAGGGCGAGCTGGATCAGCGACATCGCGGCGTAGAGCTGGACCGATCCGAGCACGTCGCGCAGGTAGTAGAGCTGCACGGTCTGGAGCGCGAGCGTCCCGGTGAGGAACAGGAACGAGCTGAGGCAGAGGAAGAGCAGCGGCCGGTTGGAGCGGAGGGTCGTCATGCTCTGACGGAACGTGACGTGCGCGACGTCGCGCTGGACGCGCTCCTTCGCGGTCAGGATCGTGAAGAGGTAGAGCGCGGAGCCGACGACGACGAAGCTCAGCGTGACGATCGAGAAGAGCGACTGCAGATCGGCGCCGGGGACGACCAGCGGGGCCATGAAGGTGCCGAGCCCCGCCCCCACGATCGCGCCGCCGATGGCGCGGGCGCTGGCGAGCTTCGCGCGCTCGGTGCCGACCTGCGTCATCGCTCCGGCGAGCGAGCCGTAGGGGATGTTGACGAGGCTGTAGGCGAGGCCGAGCGCGGCATAGCTCAGGTAGGCGTAGAGCAGGGTTCCGCTCTCGCCGATCTGCGGGACGGAGAAGGTCGCGGCCGAGAGCAGCAGGAGCGGGACCGACCCGAACATCAGGAAGGGCCGGAACTTGCCGAAGCGCCTGCTGTAGGTGCGGTCCACGACCCGGCCGGCGAAGACGTCGGCGAACGCGTCGAAGATCCGCACGACGAGCAGCAGCGTGCCCGCCGCGGCCGCGGAGATCCCGGCGACGTCGGTGTAGTAGACGAGCAGGAACATCGTGGCGGTGGTGAAGGCGAGGTTGTTCGCCGTGTCGCCGGCGCCGTAGCCCACGATGCTCAGCTTCGAGAGCTTCTCAGCGGCGGGCGCTCCGGGCGCGGTGGTGCGGGGGGTCATGCGGGCTCCTTTACCCGGGCGCGGACCCGTCGGGGATCCGCGCCGCATCGAGACGGTGCGAGGGTGGCAATCGGTTGCCGACGGCGCCGGAAGGCGCCGCGCGGAGGGGCGGGGTGGAGGTCTAGGCCGCCTGAGCGGCGACCGCGGCGACGAGGGCCGGGTCGTCGGCGAGGCGCGTATCGACGAGCCGCAGCAGCGCCTCGACGGGTCGGGCGGAGCCGAGGGCGCGGTCGAGGGCGGGGCGCTGCGCGTCGGGCAGGCGGTCGCCCTGGAGCAGCAGTGCGATCCAGTCGGCGACGGCACGGAGGGAGGCGGCTCCGTCGTGTCCGCCCGCGCGCTCCGCGAGGAGCACGGGCGCGATCCGGATGCGGAGCTTGGCGGTCGCGTCGGCGCCGATCTGCTCGAGGCGGTGCTCGATCCGGGGGTTGCCGAAGCGCCCGAGGAGGGCGGCGCAGTAGGCGTCCGCGTCGAGACCGGCGGGGAGGCCGGCCGCCGCCTCCGCCCAGAACGCCTCGACGGCGCTCCGGCAGGCGGGGTCGGCGATCGCCTCCGCGACGGTGGCGAGACCCCGCCGGCGGCCGGTGGCGGCGAGGAGCGTGTGCGCGCCGTTGAGGAGTCGCAGCTTGCGCCGCTCGAAGGGCTCGATGTCGTCCACGAAGCGGGCTCCGGCGCGCTCCCAGGCGGGCCGACCGGCGGGGAAGCCGCCGCAGAGGACCCAGTCGCGGAACGGCTCGGTCACGACGGACGCGGCGTCGCTGATGCCGGTGAGCTCGGCTGCCGCCTCCCGGTCCGCCGCCGTGGTCGCCGGGGTGATCCGGTCGACGGAGGTCGACACGAACGAGACGGTGCGGTCGATCCAGTCGGCGAGCGACGGGTCGAGCCGCTCGGCGAGCAGGAGCAGTCCACGGCGCACGAGAGGGCCGTTGCCGGAGAGGTTGTCGCAGGGGACGACGGCGAGCGGGCCGGAGCCGGCGTCGCGCCGGGCCGCGAGGCCGAGGAGGAGGCGGCCGAGCGCGGTCGCCGGCGCTCCTCCCGATCGGAGGGCGGCGAGGTCGCTCCGGACGGCGGGGTCGTCCAGGTCGGGGCCGCCGTCCGCGGCGAGACGGTACCCGGCCTCCGTGATCGTCAGCGTGACGATCGCCGTCGCCGGAGCCGCGACGAGCTCGACGAGACGCGCGACCTCCGCGCCGTCGACCGCCTCGACGATGCTGCCCACGACCGTCGCCGAGTCGCCCTCCGGTCCGCGCTCGATCAGCGTGAACAGGCCGTCCTGCGCGGCGAGCTCCTCGGCCGCGCGGGGGCTCCGGCCGGTGAATGCGGCGATGCCCCACTCGTGGTCGTCGTCGACGGCGTGCGTGTACCAGGCCTGGTGCGCTCGGTGGAAGGCGCCGAGGCCGAGGTGGACGATGCGGACGGGAGCCGCCGGCAGGCCCGCGGACGCGCGATCGAGACCGCCTCCTCCGCCGTGCCCGCTCACAGCTTGAAGACCTTCCGCGGCTGGGCGTCGACGAGGTCCAGGATGACGGCGCTCGCCGTCTCGGAGTCGATGCGCCCCTCGGCGACCAGGCGCGCGAGGAACGCGGCGTCCAGCCTCCGCGCCATGTCGTGACGGGCCGGGATGGAGAGGAACGCGCGGGTGTCGTCGATGAAGCCGGAGCTCCGCGAGAAGCCGGCGGTCTCCGTCACGGCGGCGCGGAAGCGCAGCACCGCGTCGGGCGCGTCGAGGAACCACCACGGCGCTCCGAGGAACACCGACGGGTAGTAGCCGGCGAGGGGAGCGAGCTCGCGCGAGTGGGTGCTCTCGTCGATCCCGAAGAGGACGAGGTGGAAGCCCGGCGCGTTGCCGAGCTCCTGCAGCAGCGGGCGGAGGGGCTCGGCGAACCGGGTCGCGACGGGGATGTCGTGGCCGGTGTCGGGACCGAAGCGCTCGAAGGTCGGCCGATCGTGGTTGCGCAGCACGCCGGCGTGGACGGTCATCACCAGGCCGTCGTCGACGCTCATGCGGGCGGACTGCAGCAGCAGGTGGGCGGCGAGGACGCGGCTGCCCTCGGCGTCGATCGTGCCGGCGCGAGCGCGGGCGAAGAGGGACTGCGCCTCGGCGGGGTCGAGGTCGACGGTCAGCGGCTCCAGCACTCCGTGGTCGGCGGAGACGGCGCCGTGGTCGAGGAAGTACCGACGCCGGGCGCGGAGGGCCTCGAGGAATCCGGGGAAGCTGGACTCCTTCGTTCCGGTGGCGGCGGCCAGGGCGGCGACGCGCTCGGGCCAGCCGGGGGTGGAGGGATCGAGGTAGGCGTCGGGGCGGAAGGTCGGCAGCACCAGGCCCGGGAACGCCGGATCCTCCGCCAGAGCCCGATGGACGGCCAGGTCGTCCAGCGGATCGTCGGTCGTCGCCAGCACCTCGATCCCGAACCGCTCGAAGAGCGCCCGCGGGCGGAAGGCGGCGGACGCCAGCCGGGCCGCGATCGCCGCGAAGAGGGCGTCGGCGGTGGAGGCGTCGGGCTGCTCGGTGATGCCGAACTGCTCGGCGAGGATCGACTGGAGCCAGTAGCCCGAGGCGGTTCCCGCGAAGATCCGCCAGTGCGCGCAGAACGTGCGCCACACCTCCTCCGGGCCGGCGAGGCGCTCGCCTCCCGGGATGCCGAGATCGCCCAGGTCGATCCCGGCGGAGTGGAGCAGCCGGGTGACGTAGTGGTCGTGCCGGAGGAAGAGCTCGGACGCGTCGGCGAAGGGGCGGTCCTCGAGCAGGAGGCGCGGATCCACGTGCCCGTGCGGGGAGAGGATCGGCAGGTCGGCGACGCTCGCGTGGAGATCGCGGGCGATCGCCCGGGTCGTCGGGTCGATCGGCAGGAGTCGGTCGGGATCGTTCAGCAGCTTAGTCGGCACGGGGCCATCCAAGTATGGGTGCCGAGAAGTGTCAACCGATTGCCAGAGGTGTCGCACCGGATGGCGCACCGGGCGCGGACCGGGGTCAGGAGTCGCGGCGGGGCCCCGTCGAGGCGCGCGGGACGAACTCCGTCGGCAGGTCGTCGGCCCGCTCCGGAGGCTCCTCGTCGCCGAGCACCCGGCGGACCGCCCGCTCGCCCATCCGGCCCAGCGGTGCGCTGATGGTCGACAGTGGCGGCGAGGTGAAGTCGCTCCCGAAGATGTCGTCGAAGCCGATGATGCTGAGCTGCTCCGGGATCGCGACGCCCGACTCCTGAGCCGCGCGCATCAGTCCGATGGCGACCAGGTCGTTGTAGGCGATCACCGCGCCGACGCCGGAGGCGGTCACCCTCGCGAGCGCGCTCCTCCCGCCCTCGAGGGTCGAGACGCCCGGCCCGATCTCGACGACCGTCATGCCCCGCTGCGGAGCGCGGTCGAGGAGGAGCTCCCATCGCGCGGCGCTCATCCACGAGTCGGGCGGACCGGCGATGAAGGCGAGGGAGCGGTGGCCGAGGGCCGCGAGGTGGTCGAGCGCGGCGTCGATCCCGGGGGCGAGATCGGGCACGATCCCCGCGACGCCGGGGACCACGCGGTTGAGGACGACGACCGGGATGCGCCCGGCCAGCGCGATGATCTCCTCGTCGCTGAGGCGGGTGCTGACGAGGACGAGCCCGTCGGTGGAGGCGGCGATGCGGTCGGCCGCCTCGGCCTCGCGCTCCCCGGACTCCTGCGACTCGGCGAGGATCATCGTGAAGCCGCGGAGCGACGCCGCCCGCTCCGCTCCGCGCACGGCGGGGAAGAAGGCCGGGTTGGTGATGTCGGCCACCAGCAGCCCGAGGGTCGAGGTGCGGCCCGTCGGCAGCGCGCGCGCCATCGGGTTGAGCCGGTAGCCCAGCTCCTTCGCGGCGGCGCGGATCCGCTGCTCGGTCGCAGCGTTCAGCCGTCCGGGCGTGCTCAGCCCGCGGGAGACGGTGGAGGGGGCGACGCCGGCGAGTCGGGCGACGTCGTAGATCGTCGTCGCGGAGCGGCCGCGGCGTCTCGCGGCGGAGGGGCCGGTGGGCGCGTCTTCGCTGGGCACGATCGCGGTCTTCTCTCGAGGGGCACGGCGGCGGACGGGGCGCCGTCCGCCGCCCATGCTGCCACAGGGCCGAGAAGCCCGCCCGGCCCGTCGCTCGCGTCCGGGTCGCGCCGGATCGAGGAGCCCGCGCTCCGGGAGGCCGCCGTCACCGGCCTGCCGCCCACCACTCCGGTCCCGTCCAGCGCGGCTCCGCCCCGTCAGCTCCGCTCCGGGAACGCCCCCTCCTCGCGGATCCGCTCGTTGAGCGCCGCCAGGAACACGCCCTCGTCGAGGTCGAGCGGTACCTCGCGTCCCGTCCAGCTCGAGTAGTGGATGGCGTTGGCGAGCCGGACCCCGAGGATCCCCTCCGCCCCGGGTGCGAGCAGCGGCGTGCCGTGCAGGATGCTGTCCGCGAAGTCCTGCAGGACGGCCGTGTGCTGCTCGCCCCAGACCGACGCCGACTCGATCCGCTCCGTCGTGGAGAGGCCCGCGGTGTCGTAGCGACCGCTGAGCAGGAGGCCCACGTCCTCGGCGC
>NZ_PSVI01000034.1:0-39494 GCF_002931415.1 Rathayibacter sp. AY1E8 | reverse complement strand
GAGGTCAGCCGCTGGCTGGTCGACGCCGGGGTCGACGTCATCGCGGCACCGGCCGAGTGGGTGCGCGGCCCGCTCAAGGAGGCGCACTGGCGGACGCTGGTCACCGCCCGCGCGCTCGAGAACACGGTGTACCTCGTCGCAGCCGACCAGACCCCGCCGATCGGGGTCGGCACGAGCATGATCGTCGATCCGATGGGCGTCGAGACCGTCACCCTCGGCGAGGTCGAGGATGTCGCCGTCGCCTGGGTCTCGCGCGAGCGGATCGACGCGGCGCGCGCGAAGAACCCCGCTCTGGCGCTGCGGCGCTTCCGGGTGCTGCCGCTCTGACCGCCGACCCCGGGCCGACGGCGCCGGGCATGCGACCGAATCCGCTGAGGCCGGCTCCTCAGCGCGCCATGCGGGCGAGGCCCGCGACCGCGGTCTCCAGCACCTCGAACCGCTTGCAGAAGGCGAAGCGGACGAGCGAGCGGTAGGGAGCGGCGTCCTCGGGGCGGCAGAACGCCGACACGGGCACCGCCACCACTCCCGCGAGATCCGGGAGCGCCCGGCAGAGCTCGACCCCGTCGTCGTAGCCGAGCGGTGCCGCGTCCGCGACGACGAAGTAGCCGCCCGAGGAGGGCGCGACGCCGAAGCCCGCAGCAGCCAGGCCCGCCGACAGCAGGTCCTTCTTGGCCGCAAGAGTCTGCGCCGCGCCGGTGAAGAAGGCGTCCGGGAGCCCGAGCCCGAGGGCGACGGCCCCCTGGAACGGCGAGCCGCTGACGTAGGTGAGGAACTGCTTCACGGCGAGGACGGCCGTGATCAGCTCGCGCGGGCCTGTCACCCAGCCGATCTTCCAGCCCGTGGTGCTGAAGGTCTTGCCCGCCGAGGAGACGGACAGCGTCCGCTCGAAGGCTCCGGGAAGGGAGGCCAGCGGGACGTGCGGGGTGTCGAAGCGCAGGTGCTCGTAGACCTCGTCCGTCAGGATCACGGCGTCGTGCCGCTCGGCGAGCCGCACGATCAGCTCGCGGGTCTCGGCCGGGAGGACGGCACCGGTCGGGTTGTGCGGGTCGTTCACCAGGATGACGCGCGTGCGGTCGCTCACTGCGGCGGTCAGCTCGTCGTGGTCGACCGCGAAGGAGGGGCCGCGCAGGAGCACGGTGCGGTGCACCCCTCCTGCCAGGGCGATCAGGGCTCCGTAGGCGTCGTAGTGGGGCGTGAAGGTGACGACCTCGTCGCCCGGCTCGAGCAGGCCCAGCAGAGCCGCGGCCAGGGCCTCGGTGGCGCCCGTGGTGACGAGGACCTCGCCGTCGGGGTCGAGGGCGATCCCGGAGAAGCGCTGCCGGTGCGCGGCGATCGCCTCGCGCAGGACGGGGAAGCCGGGACCCGGCGGGTACTGGTTGACCCCCGACGCGATGGCGTCGCGCGCGGCGTCGAGGATCTCGCGCGGGCCGTCCTCGTCCGGGAAGCCCTGGCCGAGGTTCACCGCTCCGGTGCGCAGGGCGAGCGCGCTCATCTCGCTGAAGACGGTGGCGGCGACCTCGCCGCCGGGGCCGAGGAGGCCGGCGCCCGCCGCGGCGCGGGACCAGGATCCGGGAATGCTCACGTGCCCAGTGTGCCCGCTCGAGCAGTCCGGCCGGTTTCATTTCCCGCTCGCAGGCCCGTCATAAGAAACCCCCAGGTACGATCGCCAAGCTATCCCCGCTTGGAAGGAGCAGCACCCATGACCGAGAGTCACGAGGGTCCTCGTCAGCCGGAGGAACCCACCACGCCGACGGAGTCCGGCGCCCGAGAGGCGACCGAGCGCACCCCCGGCGAGAGCTCCGGAGCGTCGTCCTCGACCACCGGGCCCACCGAGCCGATCCACCGGGGCGGAGCGCACCGCGAGAGCGAGAACCCGACCGTCCCCTACCCCTCCTCCTCGCCCCCCCAGCCGCCGTACACGCCGAACGCGACGGCCGGCAACGAGGCGCAGCCCGTCTCCCAGCCCGCCCGCTACGGGCAGTACGCGCCGCCCGCCGCGAACACCCTGCACGGCTCCGAGGAGCCGCCCTCCTCGAGCCCCTTCGGCCCGGGCGCCGAGTACACCCCCGCCCCCACCGCCACGAAGCGCCGAGCCGGAGTGGGCGTCGTCGCGGCGCTCGCCATCGGCGCGGTCGTGGGCGGAGTCGCGGGAGCCGGCGTGTTCGGCCTCTGGTCCGCCTCCAACGGCGGCGGGACCCGCGTGGTCTCCGCCGGCGGCTCGCAGACGATCACGGTCAACAACGCCGAGGACGCGACGACCGCCACCGCGGTCGCCGCCAAGGCCACTCCGAGCGTCGTCACCATCGCGGTGAGCGGCAGCTCGTCCGCCGGCACCGGCTCCGGCATCGTGCTCTCGAAGGACGGCTACGTCCTGACCAACACCCACGTGGTCACCCTCGACGGCGAGATCGCGAACGGCGCCGTCTCGGTCACGACCAGCGACGGCCGGATCTTCGACGCGACCGTCGTCGGCACCGACCCGACCCTTGACCTCGCCGTCATCAAGCTGACCGGCGCGACCGACCTCAGCCCGATGACGTTCGCGGACTCCACCAAGATCAACGTCGGCGACACGGCGGTCGCCATCGGCGCCCCGCTCGGCCTCTCCGGAACCGTGACCGACGGCATCGTCAGCGCGCTCAACCGCAGCATCCAGGTCGCCTCCTCGGCGGCTCCGGACGACTCGGGCGACAGCTCGAGCGGCGGCACCGAGAGCCCGTTCAACTTCGACATCCCAGGCCAGCAGGCGCCGACCCAGGCGAAGAGCACCATCTCGCTGCCCGTCATCCAGACCGACGCGGCGATCAACCCGGGCAACTCCGGTGGCGCGCTGCTCGACAGCGACGGCGAGCTGATCGGCGTGAACGTCGCGATCGCGAGCGCCGGCCAGTCGTCCTCGAGCGGCCAGTCCGGCAACATCGGAGTCGGATTCGCGATCCCCAGCGCGATCGCCGAGCGCATCGCGAAGGAGATCATCGCGAACGGCTCCGCCTCGCACGGCCTGCTCGGCGCGAGCGTCTCCGACTCGACCGCGGACGTCCTCGGCGCCCGCATCGAGGAGGTCTCCGGAGGGGGTGCCGCGCAGGCGGCAGGTCTCGCCAAGGGCGACATCATCACCGCGATCGACAGCACTCCGATCACGAGCGCGTCCGACCTCACCGCGCAGGTCCGCGCGCAGGCCGCGAACGCCGCGGTCGAGCTGACCTACGTCCGCAACGGCCAGAGCTACCAGGCGAAGGCGACGCTCGGCCAGATGGCCGCCGGCTGACCCTCCGCCGCCGCGCACAGCCCCTCGAGGATCCGTTCCCGGGGGGCTGTGCTCCGCCACCGCGCACAGCCCCTCGAGGATCCGTCCCCGGGGGGCTGTTCCGCGTCCGGGCCCGGCCCGGGGCGCGGCGCTCCCCGCTGGTAGGGTGGTGGATCCCTGCGCCCGCGCTCCTCCCGCACGAACTGGACCCATGCAGCACGAGATCCCGGAAGACGACCTCTCCGACCTGCCCGGCGTCTCCTACGTCATGCCCGTCCTCAACGAGGTCGCCCACGTGCGCGCCGCGGTCGACTCGCTGCTGCATCAGGACTACACCGGCCCCTTCGACGTCGTCCTCGCCGTCGCCCCGAGCATCGACGGCACGGAGCAGCTCGTCGCTGAGCTGAGCGCGGCCGACCCGCGGATCCGCGTCGTGCCGAACGAGGTCGGCTCCACTCCTGCGGGCCTCAACGCCGCGATCCGCGCCTCGCGCCACCCGGTCGTCGTCCGGGTCGACGCGCACTCCGTCCTGCCGCCCGAGTACGCGCGCACGGCGGTCGAGGCGCTGCAGCGCTCCGGAGCGGCGAACGTCGGCGGAGTGATGGCGGCGGAGGGCCTCACCCCGTTCCAGCGCGCGGTCGCCCGGGCCTACGGCTCCCGCATCGGGCTGGGCGGCACGCCCCACCACGTGGGAGGCGAGGAGGGCCCGGCCGACACGGTGTACCTCGGCGTCTTCCGCCGCTCCGCCCTCGAGCGCGCCGGCCTGTTCGACGAGCGCTTCAAGCGCGGGCAGGACTGGGAGCTGAACCGGCGGCTGCGCGAGCGCGGCGAGGTCGTCTGGTTCACTCCGCGCCTCACCGTCACCTACCGGCCGCGACCCTCGATGCGCGCGCTGCTCCGGCAGTTCCTCTCGACCGGGATGTGGCGCGGCGAGCTCACCCGGATGTTCCCGGCCTCGCGGTCGCTGCGCTACTTCGCTCCGCCCGTGCTCGTCGCCATGCTCGCCATCGGGCTGCTCGTCGGGCTGGCGGGAGTCGTCCAGGCGCTCGCCGGAGCCGCGCCCTGGCTCCTGCTCGGGTTCGCGGTGCCCGCCGCCTACCTCCTCCTGGTGGCAGCGGCCACTCTCGTGGTCGCGCGGCCGGACGGCGCGCGTGCGATGCTGTGGTTCGCCGTGGTCATCCCGGCGGTCCACGTGGCCTGGGGGACCGGCTTCGTGCTCGGCTTCGCCGGGCTGACCAGCAACATCTCCGCCCACCGCCACCAGCCGCGGTCCGACTCGCCGAGGGGCGCATGACCACGACGACGAGACCCCGCTCCATCGCCGAGCTGCGCGCCGTCGCGCAGCCCCCGGAGGTGCGCGGGCGCCGCAACGCCGAGCACTGGACGGCGTCGCTCTACCTGCGCCGCTTCTCGCCCTACCTGACCTGGCTGCTGCTGAAGACCTCGATCTCGGCGAACGGCGTCACCGGGCTGATGATCCTGGTCGGCTGGAGCGCGGCGGCAGCCCTCCTGATCCCGGGGATCGCCGGAGCGGCGCTGGCGCTGCTCCTCGGCCAGCTGCAGATGCTGGTGGACTGCTGCGACGGCGAGGTCGCGCGCTGGCGCCGCACGTCCTCGCCGGCGGGCGTGTTCCTCGACAAGGTCGGGCACTACACGACCGAGGCGCTGATCCCGATCGCGCTCGGGCTGCGGGCGGCGGGCGTCCCGTTCGAGGCGCCGGCGGACTTCCTCTGGACCACGATCGGCTTCGCCCTGGCGCTGGTGATCGTCCTCAACAAGGCGCTCAACGACATGGTGCACGTGGCGCGCGCGAACGCCGGTCTCACGAAGCTGGCGGACACGAAGGGCGAGGCGGTGCCGTCCTCGTCCGGGCTGGCGGGGCTTCGCCGCGCGGCCCGCTTCCTGCCCTTCCACCGCCTCTACCACTCCGTCGAGCTGACGATGCTGGCCTTCGCGACCGCCCTCGTGGGCCTCGTCGTCGGAGCGGGCACGGCCGACCGGGTCCTCGTCGGGGCGCTGCTGCCGCTCGCCCTCCTCGCCCTGGTCGGCCACTTCGTCGCGATCATGGCGTCCAAGCGTGTCCGCTCCTGAGCCGCGGGTCGGCGTCGTCGTCCTGACGCAGGGGACCCGGCCCGACGACCTCGCCGCGGGGCTGGCCGGCGTCATCGCGCAGGAGGGCGTCGAGCTGGACGTCGTCTGCGTCGGCAACGGCTGGGAGCCGGACGGCCTGCCCGAGGGAGTGCGCGCCCTGGCGCTCCCCGAGAACCTCGGCATCCCGGCGGGCCGGAACGCCGGAGTCGACGCCGTCGCGGGGGAGTACCTCTTCTTCCTCGACGACGACGCCCGGATCCCGTCCCCCCGCTTCCTCGTCGACGCGGTCGCGCTGCTCGCCTCGAACCGCCGCATCGGCCTGGTGCAGCCCCGCGTCGACAGCACGGACGGCACGCCGAGCCCGCGGCGCTGGATCCCGCGGATCCTCAAGGGCGACCCCCGCCGCTCCGGCCCCGTCTTCTCGGTCTGGGAGGGAGCGGTCGTGCTGCGGCGCGACGTGTTCGCCCGGACGGGCGGCTGGGCGGCTCCGTTCTTCTACGCCCACGAGGGCGTCGAGCTGGCCTGGCGGGTCTGGGACACGGGTCGCACCGCCTGGTACGCGGGAGAGCTCGTCGCCCAGCACCCGGTCATCCAGCCGACCCGTCACGCCGACTACTACCGGCTGAACGCGCGCAACCGCGTCTGGCTCGCCCGCCGCAATCTCGCCGCACCTCTGGCGCTCGTCTACGTGGGGTCCTGGACCGCGATCCAGTGCCTCCGCTGGCGTCGCGACCCGGCCGCCCTGCGCGCCTGGTTCGCCGGCTGGCGGGAGGGATGGCGCTCGGATCCGGGCGGCCGGCGCGTCCTCTCGGCCCGCACGGTGCTCCGGATGGCATTCGCCGGGCGTCCGCCGATCGTCTAGCATCGGGGAATCCGCCCCCGCCGGGGCCCCCGAAAGGACGACGGTGTTCGATTCGACCCAGCTCTCCCCGCCCGAGCGCGCCGAGGCGGAGGCGACCCCTGCCGGACCGGACCTCCTCACGACGGTCCGCGAGCGCCTCGGCGCCGTCGACGACGAGTTCTCCGGCCGCCTCGACGAGCACCTCCCGCGCCTGGTCGATCTGCTCGCCACGGTGTACGCCGGCCGCGACGACCTCGAGGACCAGCTCGTCGCGATCGTCGAGCTCGCCGCCGCCTCCTGGGAGGAGCGGCCCGAGGAGCTCCGCGCGCTCGACCGCGCCCGCGAGCAGCACTCGACCTGGTTCCTCTCGAACAAGGCTCTGGGCGGGGTCTGCTACGTCGACCGCTACGCGGGCGACCTCGAGGGGCTGCGCGCCGAGATCCCGTACCTCCGCGAGATCGGCCTGAACTACCTGCACCTTATGCCGCTCTTCGATGCGCCCGAGGGCGAGTCGGACGGGGGCTACGCGGTCTCGAGCTACCGGCGCGTGCGGCCGGACCTCGGCGACATGGAGCAGCTCCGCGGGCTGGCCTCCGAGCTGCGTGAGCAGGGCATCGCACTCGTGGTCGACTTCGTCTTCAACCACACCTCGAACGAGCACGAGTGGGCGCAGCGCGCGCTCGCCGGCGAGCAGCGCTTCGAGGACTACTACTGGATCTACCCGGACCGGGAGCAGCCCGACGCCTTCGAGCGCACGACGCGCGAGATCTTCCCGGACGACCATCCCGGCTCCTTCGTGCAGCTGGAGGACGGGCGCTGGGTCTGGGCCACGTTCCACCGCTACCAGTGGGACCTCAACTACTCCAACCCCGAGGTGTTCCGGGCGATGGCGGGAGAGATGCTCTTCCTCGCCAATCAGGGCGTCGACGCCCTGCGGATGGACGCGGTCGCGTTCATCTGGAAGGAGCTCGGCACCACGTGCGAGTCGCAGCCGCAGGCGCACCTGCTGCTGCGCGCGTTCAACGAGGTCTGCCGCCTGGCCGCTCCGGCGCTGCTGTTCAAGTCCGAGGCGATCGTGCACCCCGACGAGGTGATCGAGTACATCGACGTCGAGGAGTGCCAGCTCTCGTACAACCCGCTGCAGATGGCGCTCACCTGGGAGGCGCTCGCCACCCGCGACGTCCGTCTCCTCTCGCAGGCCCTCGAGCGCCGGCACGCCCTCCCCGAGGGCACGGCCTGGGTCAACTACGTGCGCGGGCACGACGACATCGGCTGGACCTTCGCCGACGAGGACGCCGCCGAGCTCGGGATCGACGCGGCCGGCCACCGCCGGTTCCTCAACGACTTCTACACGGACCGGTTCGACGGCACGTTCGCCCGCGGAGTGCCGTTCCAGGAGAATCCGCGCACCGGCGACCGCCGCGTCTCGGGCACCACCGCGTCCCTCGCCGGAGTGGAGGCGGGCGACGCCTACGGGATCGACCGCGTGCTGCTCGCGCACTCGATCGCCCTGAGCACCGGCGGGCTGCCGCTGCTCTACCTCGGCGACGAGGTCGGCCAGCTCAACGACCACGGCTACCTCGACGACCCGACGACGGCCGGCGACTCGCGCTGGGTGAACCGGCCCCGCCGCCCCGTGGAGCGCTACGACGAGCGCGAGGTCCCGGGAACGGCCGCGAGCGAGGTCTTCGGCGGGCTGCTGCACCTCATCGCCGTGCGCAAGGCCGTGCCGATGTTCGCGGGCACCGAGCTGAGCGTCTTCGACCCGGTCAACGACCACGTGCTCGGCTACCAGCGCCCCGGCGACGGGGAGTCGGTGCTCGTGCTCGCGAACGTGTCGGACGAGGTCCAGGAGGTCGCGGCCGAGCGGTTCGGCGGGTTCGCCGCGGAGGCGGTCGACCTGGTCACCGAGATCGCGGTCGACCTGCGCGAGGGCTTCCGTCTCGCTCCGCTGCAGTTCGTCTGGCTGAGGGTGACCCCGGCCTGATCGGCCCGCGCGACGCCCCCGGCGCGGGGGCCGTCGCCGGTACCCTGGGGCGGATGACTCCCGCTCCCCGTGCCCTGATCGCCCGCCTCCGCACCGACGCGCGACTCGCGCGCAAGGTGGGCGGCGAGCTGCTCGCGGCTCGCCGGGCCCGCCACGCGGTGACCCGGCTGCTCGCGGAGCGCGGGCCGCTGCCCGAGGGCCGGTTCGAGGTCGGCGTCTACTTCGCCGACGGCGACATCAACCTGTACCAGCTGCGGCAGTGGTACCGGCCGCTGGCCGAGCTGGCGGAGACGCACCCGGTCGTGCTGCTCAGCCGCAACGCCGGCGCCGCGGAGGTGCTGCTGCGCGAGAGCCCGGTCCCCGTCGCCTACGTCCGCTCCGTCGCCGACCTCGAGAGCACCATCGCGAGCCAGCCGCTGCGGATCGTGCTCTACGTCAACCAGAACGCCCGCAACTTCCAGATGATGCGCTACGGGCGCCGCTGGCACGTCTTCGTCAACCACGGCGAGAGCGACAAGATGTACATGACGACGAACCAGTTCAAGGCGTACGACTACAGCATGATCGCCGGGGACGCCGCCCTCGCCCGGCTGCGCCGCGTGCTCTGGGACTACGACTTCGACAGGCGCGCCCTCGCCATCGGCCGTCCTCAGGCGGACCACTTCGCCGGCGCCGTGCCGTTCACGCCCGACGAGCGCCGCGTGGTGCTCTACGCGCCGACCTGGGAGGGCGACCGCCCCGCCGCGGGCTACGGCTCGATCCGGAGCCACGGCACAGCCCTCGTGCGCGGGCTCCTGGCCGACCCGCGGTTCCGGCTCGTCTACCGCCCGCATCCCCGCAGCGGCGCGGTCGACTCCGACTACGCCGCGGCCGACCGGACGATCGTCGCGATGATCGCCGCCGCCAACGCGGCCGATCCGCGCGCCGGTCACGTGCACGACACCGGCGCCGAGCTCGGCTGGCAGCTCGCCGCCGCCGACCTCGCGATCCTCGACGTGTCGGCGATGGTCTACGACCGGCTGGCCACGGGGCGCCCGCTGCTGGTCACCCGGCCCGTCAGCGCCGAGGCCGAGGTCGACGAGAGCGGCTACCTCGGCGACGCGGAGTGGCTGCACGCCGAGGACGCCTCCGCGATCATCGCGCGGATCGACAGCGCCGAGCACGATCCGGAGTCGGTCGAGCGGCTGGAGCGCTGGGTGCACCGCTACTTCGGCGACACGTCGCCCGGAGCGGCCACGCGGCGCTTCCACGAGGCGATCGAGCACCTGCTCACCGAGTGGGAGCGGCACGCCGCTCTGCACCGGGGCGACGGCGCGGTCGACGACCACGATCCGGAGGGCTGAGCGGGCGGGAGCACCGCTCGAACGGCCGCGTCAAGGGTGGGCCGGTCGCCGGGCGGCCTCCCGGCGCCCCGCTACGCTCGTCCCATGATGACCCCGCGCGCCTTCGCCCGCTCCCGCCGGCGCCGGTCGGCACCCGCCCAGCCCGCGGTCGAGCCGGACATCGTGGTCTCCGCCGACCCGGAGAAGCCGGTCTTCACGATCCGCTCCTTCCGCATCGGCCTGTTCGGCGCGCTCGGCGTGCTGGTGGCGCTCGTCCTGGGCGGCCTCGTCGTGCAGCTGGGCACGGTGCTGACCTACATCTTCGTGGCGCTGTTCTTCGCGCTCGGCCTCGATCCGCTGGTCTCCTGGCTCGAGAGCAAGCGCCTGCCGAGGCCGCTCGCGATCACGGCGGTCTTCGCCGCGGTGGTGCTGATCTTCGCCGGCCTGCTGGTCTACATCATCCCGATCCTGGTCGAGCAGCTGACGATGTTCGTCACGAGCGCCCCGCAGATCGTCACCGACATCGCCTCGCAGCAGTGGGTGCTCGACCTCGAGCAGCAGCTGCGCGGCGTGATCGACATCGACGAGCTGATCGAGAGCGTCCAGAGCTTCATCGGCAACCCCAACAACCTGCTCTCGCTCGGCGGCGGACTGATCGCGGTCGGGACCGGGATCGCCAGCGGCGTGACCGGCGCCGTCATCGTGCTGATCCTGACGCTGTACTTCCTCGCGTCGCTGCGCTCGATGAAGGCCGTCGCCTACCGCTTCGCCCCCGCCTCGCACCGCGCGAAGGCGCACGAGGTCGGCGACGAGATCACCGGCGCCGTGGGCCGCTACGTGGTCGGCCAGGTCTCGCTCGCCGGCGTGAACGGCGTGCTCACGTTCATCCTGCTGCTCTCGATCGGCGCCCCGGTGCCGGCGCTGCTGGCCTGCGTCGCGTTCCTCGGCTCCCTGATCCCGCTGGTCGGCACGCTCTCGGGCGCCGTGATCATCTCGCTCGCCTGCCTCCTGGCCTCGCCGCTGACCGCGCTGGTCGCCGCGATCTACTACCTCGTCTACATGCAGGTCGAGGCGTACCTCCTCAGCCCCCGCATCATGAACAAGGCCGTCTCGGTCCCCGGTGCGGTCGTCGTGATCGCGGCGGTGGCGGGCGGCACCATCGCGGGCGTGCTCGGCGCCCTGGTCGCGATCCCGGTCGCGGCCTCGGTGATCATCGTCGTGCAGAAGGTCGTCTTCCCCCGTCAGGACGCCAAGTAGCGTACCGCGCCGCGACGGCCGGTCCGCTCAGCGCCAGGGCGGCACCGCGCCGTCGACCGCAGCGCTGAAGCGGCGGACCGACTCCGGGACCGCGACGCCCTCCTCCGCCGGCACCGGCGCGAGCGTGCGGGTGACCAGCGGCACGACGCCCGCCCAGACCCCGGCCTCCGGCTCGTCGCCGGCTCCGTGCGCGCGCACCTTCAGGCTCGCCTCGGCCAGGGGGAGGCGCAGCACCAGCGTGGCCGCGATCTCGCGGGCGGTGCTCGCTCGCACCTCCTCGTCGCGCCCCGGGAGGAGGCGTGCCACCAGCAGATCGAGGGCCCGCGCCTTCTCCTCGCCCTCCAGCGCCTCGGCCCGGCCGATCACCATCGCCGAGCGGTAGTTCATCGAGCTGTCGAAGGTGGAGCGGGCGACGACCAGTCCATCGACCAGCGTGACCGAGGCGGTGAGGAGCGAGTGCCGCGCCGCCTCCCGCAGCAGTCCTCCGCCGCTCGACCCGTGCAGCAGGAGGGAGTCGCCGTCGCGGGCGAAGAGGATCGGCAGCACGATCGCGGCGCCGTCCCGCACGACGGCGACGTGGGCGACGAGCGCCTCGTCGAGCAGGGCGTGCAGCTCGGCGGGATCGGTGCGCTGGCGGTCGCGGAGACGGGAGACGCGGGTGCGGTCGGTGACGGGGAGGCTGTCCATGTCGGAATCGTCCCGCGCCGACTGGATCTGCCAGGATGCCACTGGGCCGCGATCGGAGTGGTCCAGAGCGGAGCGGTCGATGGCGTCGGGCGATCTGGAGATCCCGCTCCTCCTCGGGCCGTCGCCGCGCGGCTCGGTCCGCGCCGGGCTCGCCGAGGCGCTGCGCCAGGCGGTGCTGGACGGGCGCTACCGGGCGGGCGATCCGATCCCGTCGAGCCGCGTGCTCGCCGAGCGGCTCGGCGTCTCGCGGGGCTCCGTCGTCGCCGCGGTGGATCAGCTGGTGGGGGAGGGCTACCTCGTCGCCCACCCGCGCGCAGCGGTGACGGTCGCCTCCGACGGACTGCTGGCGACGGCGCCGCAGGAGCCGCGGCCGGAGTCCCGGGAGACCGTCGTCCCGCCCGCCGCGGCGGACCTGAGGCCGGGCCGGCCGGACACCCGCGCCCTCGACACCCCGGAGTGGCGGGCCGCCTGGCGCCTGGCGCTCGCCTCGCCGCCCTCGGCGCCTCCTCGGGGTTCCGGGGACCCGGCCCTGCGGGAGCAGATCGCCGAGCAGCTGCGCCGGTCCCGCGGCGTCGACGTGCAGGCGTCGGACGTAGTGGTGACCAGCGGCACCGCGGGCGCCGTCGCGCTCCTGGCCCGCGCCGCCTCGGCCTCGCTCGGACGCGAGGTGCGCGTGGCCGTCGAGGACCCCGGCTACCCGGCCGTCCGGCGCCGCCTGCGCGCCGACGGGCACGAGGTCGTCGGCGTCCCTGTGCGCGGCGACGGCATCGACCTCGACGCTCTCGCGAGCTCCGGCGCGGACGTGGTCGTCGTCACTCCGTCGCACCAGTACCCGACCGGCGGCAGGCTCGCCCTCGCCGAGCGCCTGGAGCTGGTGCGCCGCGCGTCGGCCGGCCCCCTGCTCGTGGTGGAGGACGACTACGACAGCGAGTTCCGCTACGTCGGCGCCCCGCTGCCCGCGCTCGCCTCGCTCGACTCCGGCGGCGGAGTCGCCCATGTCGGGTCGTTCTCGAAGACCGTCTCGCCGTGGCTCCGCATCGCCTACCTGGCCGTTCCGCGGGCGTCCTGGCTGCGCGCGGCGCTGGCCGGCCTCGACGACGAGAAGGACGCCTCCGCCTCGGGTCCGACGCAGGCGGCGCTCGCGCAGTTCATGGCGAGCGGGGCGTTCCGGAGGCATCTCACGCGCTCGAGACGGCGCTACGCCCACCGCCGTGAGCTGGTCCACGCCTTCGGGGAGTCGGTGCCGTGGGGGCGCGCGAGCGGACTCGACGGGGGTCTGCACGTCGTCCTCTCCCTGCCCGCGCCTCTGAACGCGCACGCCGTCGCGGCCGCGCTGCTCCGGGAGGGACTGCTCGTCGCCACTCTGCACGAGTACGCCCTGTCGGGACGGGCTGCGACCGAGGCGCTGGTCCTCGGCTACGGCCATGTCGGCGACCTCGAGCTCGCTGCGGCGCTGGACCTGGTCGACCGGATCGTCCGCGCGCTCGCCGCCGGGGCCGTCCGTGGTATCCCTGGAGGATGACCCGCGACTCCGCCCTGCACATCACCGACGACCCCGACGCCGACGCGCTGCTCAGCCGCGACCCGCTGGCCCTGCTGATCGGGATGCTCCTCGACCAGCAGGTCGCGATGGAGACGGCCTTCTCCGGGCCCCGCAAGATCGAGGAGCGCCTCGAGGCGGAGGGCGCCTCGTTCGACGCCGCGTCGATCGCGGGCTTCGACGAGGACGCGTTCTCGGAGCTCTGCCGGACTCCGCCCGCGATCCACCGCTACCCGGCGAGCATGGCGGGGCGCGTGCAGGTCCTCTGCCGCGCTCTGGTCGACGACTGGGACGGCGACGCCGCGGCCGTCTGGACGCGGGACGAGCCCGACGGCCGCACGGTCCTCGCGCGTCTGAAGGCGCTGCCCGGCTTCGGCGAGCAGAAGGCGCGGATCTACCTCGCCCTTCTCGGCAAGCAGCGCGGATTCTCGGGGGAGGGCTGGCGCTCGGCCGCGGGCGCCTACGGAGAGGAGGGCGCCTTCCGCTCGGTCGCCGACATCGTCTCTCCGGAGTCGCTGACGAAGGTCCGCGCCACCAAGCAGGCCGCGAAGGCCGCCGCCAAGGCGGAGAAGTAGGGCCGGGGCGGCGGCCGGATGGATCGAGCGCTCGACGACGGTCCCGGTCGCCGTCTCCGCAGTCGCAGGCCGAGCAGCCCGACCCGATGATCCCCGCCGCCACCGCTCGGCTGCGCTTCCGCGAGATGACCGCTGAGGACCTCCCCGACATGGCGGACCTGCTCGGCGACCCGGTCGTGATGCGGTACTACCCCGCGCCGAAGGACCGCGAGCAGGCAGCCGCCTGGATCGAGTGGAACCGGCGCAACTACCGCGAGCACGGCTTCGGGCTGTGGATCGTCGAGACCCTCGACGGCGAGTTCGTCGGCGACTGCGGGTTGACCTGGCAGCGCGTCGACGGCGGGATCGAGCTCGAGGTCGGCTACCACGTGCGGGCCGGTCTGCACGGCCGCGGCTACGCGACCGAGGCGGCTGCGGCCTGCCGCGACCTCGCGCTCGCCCACCGCCTCGCGGGACGACTCGTGGCGCTCGTGCACCCGGACAACGCCGCCTCGAGGCGCGTCGCCGAGAAGACCGGCCTCCGCGTGATCGCCGAGGACCGCGACGGCGGCGGACTCGTCCGCACCGTGCTCGGGATGCCGCTCGTCGGGCCCGGGCGCCGGCCTCGGGAACGCTGACCGAACGCCTCCGACGGCTCCGGACCATCGCGCGCGGAGCAGGCCCTGAGCTGGAGCAGATCCTGAGCTAGATCCGGTCCTCCAGCGCCGCGATCAGCGCCGCGCGGTCCTCACGGAGGATCGAGGCCCCGCCCCCCGGCACGGTCCGCACCTCGACGCCGCGGCCGGCGAGGACGCCGCCCAGCGAGCCGTGGCCCAGCGGGTCCTCCGGCATCACGGCGAGCGTCGGCACGGGGAACGTCTCGGGGGCCTCGGCCGCACCCCGTGCCGTCAGCCCGCCGGCGGAGTCCTGCTCCCAGAGCGCGTGGGCCGACACGTCGAGCTCGATCTGCTCGTCCGTCCAGATCGGGTGGCGGTGGCGGAGGGAGCCGGCGTCGCCCTTCTCGACGTGCGCGACCGAGCCGCCGCGGTGGAGCGCGCTCGTCAGTCCGCGGGCGTCCGAGAACGCGGGGTCGAGCAGGACGAGCCGGTCGGCGCCGTACTCCGGGGCGAGCCGGGCGGCGACGACGGCGCCGAGGCCGTGGCCGATGACGAGATCGGGGGTCTGCAGCACCGAGGCGCGGACGTCCGACGCCCAGCGCTCCGGCGAGTACACGGGCGACGCCGGCGAGCCGCCGTGACCGGCGAGATCGGGGGCCACCACGCGGTAGCCGTGCTCGTGCAGCGTCGGGACCAGGGCGTACCAGATCCGGGAGTCGGAGCCGAGGCCGTGGAGGAGGAGCGCCGTCCGCTCGCCCGTCCCGCCGTAGTCGCGGACGAACAGCGCAAGCGGCTCGGCCGGCGCGGCGGCCAGCGCCTTCCGCTCGGCGCGGGTCGGCTCGAGCACGAGGGTGTTGCCGAACGCCTGCGGTGCCGGCCCGAACGCGTCGCGCGCGCTCTGGATCACCTTGCGGCCCAGCATCGCGTTGCCGACGCCGCCCAGTGCCGCTCCGATCCCGAACGGCATCGCCCGGCCGACCAGGCCCGCGCCCTGCTGGGCGAGGAAGTGCTTGGCGAAGGACTTCTTCGCGCGGTCCGCCAGCTCGCCCACGAGGAAGGACGGCAGGCCCTTCGTGACCACCGAGCCCCAGTACTGGTTGAGGCCGCTGCCCCCGCCGACGGCCTGCCCGGCCACCTGGCGCACCATCTCGCTGCCGGAGGAGCCCATCATCAGCGTGAGCACGAGGGCCCGCGCGCGGTCCGGGTCCTCGAGCGGGATCCCGTGCACCTCCGTCACCGACTGCGCGAAGAGCGCGCTCGCCTCCAGGAACCCTGCGGCTCCCGCGCCGGAGAGAGCCACCGAGGCGGCCGTGCCGATGCCGGGAACGACGGCGGTCGCCCCGATCGCCGCGCCTCCCGCGGCCACGCTCGAGAGGTACTGCCGCTCGAGCGACGTGATGATCTGCTCCGGAGTCGCCCCGGGACGGCGGCGCCGCAGCAGGCGGATGTTCGCCAGCACGGCCGGGCGCTGCACCGCGAGGAGCCGGTCGAGCAGCTTCGCCAGCTGCGCGTTCTCGGAGCCGTCGGCCTGCTCCACCTCGCCGGCCCTCTCCACGGCGCGCTCGCGCTTGCGGTCCTTCTGGGCCATGTCGTGCACTCCTGCGTCCTCGGGCGCCGCGTGCGGGAGGGGTCAGTCGTCGGAGACGGTGCCCTGGACGGGCGGGCCCTCGGCCGGCGCCGTGCTGCTCCGCGGTGTCGGCGCGTAGTCCTCAGCGTAACGCGCGAGCACCTCCTCGATCGGCGCGTCCAGCACCAGGCGGCCCTTGTCCAGGTAGAGGCCGCGCGTGCAGAAGCGGCGGAGGTCGCGCTCGTTGTGCGAGACGAAGAAGAGGGTGCGGCCGGAGGCGAGCAGCTCCTCGATCCGCGCGTAGCACTTCTCGCGGAACGCCCTGTCGCCGACCGCGAGCACCTCGTCCACCAGGATGATCGGCTCCTCGAGCCGCGACACGACGGAGAAGGCGATCCGCACCTTCATCCCGCTCGAGAGGTGTTTGTAGGGGGTGTCGAGGAAGTCGCCGATCTCGGCGAACTCGATGATCGAGTCGAAGCGCGCGTCGACCTCGCGCTTGGACATCCCGTGGAGACCCGCGGTCAGGTAGACGTTCTCGCGGACGCTCAGGTCGGCCACGAAGCCGCCGGTGATCTCGATGAGGGGAGCGACGCCACCGCGCACCTCCACCGCGCCCTCGTCCGGAAGCACCACGCCGGCGACGAGCTTGAGCAGCGTCGACTTGCCCTGACCGTTCCGGCCGACGACGCCGATGGCCTCGCCCGCCCGCACCTGCACGTCGAGCCCGCGCAGCGCCCAGAACTCGCCGGGCCGCGAGCGGCGGGAGCGGCCGGCGAAGAGGTCCTTGAAGGAGCGGCGGCCCCGCCGGTTGCGGCGGAAGCGGATACCGAGGCCGCGGCACTCGATGACCACGGGGGCGTCGGTCATCACAGCTCCTTCAGCACCGCGCGCTCGGAGCGGCGGAAGACGACGAGGCCCAGCACCAGCACGAGCACCGAGAGGCCCGCGGAGGCGAGGATGAGCGGGACGTCGAGCTCGCTCTCGAAGAACGCGGAGCGGTAGAGGGCGAAGATCCCGCTGAGCGGGTTGAGCGCCGCGAGTGGCCGGATCTGCTCCGGCAGGTTGGCCGTGGAGTAGATGATCGGCGACGCGTAGAAGAGGAACCGGAGCACGAGCTTCACGGCCCGCTCCAGATCGCGGAAGAACACCACGAGCGGGGCCACCAGCAGACCCACGCCGAGCGTGAGCACCGCCTGCAGCAGGATCGCCACGGGGAACAGCAGCGCCGCCCAGGTCAGGTGCGCGCCGGCGATCACGGCGAAGAGCACCAGCACCGGCAGGCTCGCCACGAACTCGATGCCCTTCGAGAGCACGATCCGCCCGACCCAGATGGTCCGCGGGATCGACGTCGACCGCACCAGCTTCGCCTCGCGGAGGAACGCGCGGGTCGCGTCGGAGGTCGCCTGGTTGAACCACATCCACGGCAGCAGGCCCGCGAGCAGGAAGACGATGTACGGGTCCTCGCCCACGGTCCGCCGGAAGACGACGGTGAAGACGAAGAAGTAGATGCCCGACATGACGAGCGGGTCGAGCACCGACCAGACGTAGCCGAGCGCGCTCGTGGCGTACCGGACGGTGAGGTCGCGCCTGGTGAGCAGCCAGAGGGAGTGGCGGTAGCGCCAGGCCCGGGAGCGCCGGTGGCGCAGGGCCGTCTCGGTCGCGAGGGTGTCGGCCGTGCTCACTGCGCGACTCCTCCCGTCGGCTCCGCTCGAGCCGGGGGAGGAGCCGGGAGCGTCAGACGAAGAGGTTCGCGCGCTCGAGGTCCTCGGCGAAGTCCACCTCGACGGCGTAGAGGTCGGAGATGTCCATCGGCTCGACGAGCAGGCGGTCCTGCTCGATCGCCAACTCTATGCCACGCTCGAAGTAGTCCTGGGCGTCGACCCGGGCGAGCTGGCGCACCAGCGCGGCCTTGTCGGAGGCGGACACGTAGTTGATCCCGACCGCCTCGCCGAGGCCGCCGCGCACCGTCTTGGAGAGCTCCTGGATGAAGCCCTCGGCGCTCGTCGTGTACTTGACCTCCTCGTCCGACACCTTCGAGGTGTTGACGGTGACGAAGGAGACGTCCTTCGCGATCAGCGCGGCCGCCCGGTCGAGGATGCGCGGGTCGAAGACGACGTCGCCGTTCATCCAGAGCACGCCGCCCTGCCCGCTCGCCTGCAGCGCGCGGAGGAGGCTCTTGGAGGTGTTGGTCTGGTCGTACTGCTCGTTGTAGACGAACGTCGCCGAGGGGAAGGCCTCGATGATGTGCTCGAGCTTGTAGCCGACGACGATGCTCACCGGGACCTTCGTGCCGAAGGCGTGGTGGATGTTGTCGAACTGCTGCTGCATGATCGTGCGCCCGTCGCTGAGCGGCGTGAGCGGCTTGGGGAGGGAGCGGCCGAGCCGGCTGCCCATCCCTGCGGCGAGGATGACGACGGTGGCGGGGCTGCTGCTCGTCGAACCTGTGTGCATCATCGTGTGTTCTCCTCGAATTAACCGCTGCGTCTCGATCTGATCGACTCCTCGGGTAGAGACCTAGTGTACAGTTCACGCCCCCCGGGGCCAGGGTGGTTGACCTCTCGCCGTGTCGCCGGGCGTCGGCGCGGGCGTCGGGGGCCCGCGGGCGAGTTGGTACCGTAGCCGGATGACGTCCGTGACGAACGCCGAGCCCGCTGAGGGTGCCGCGGATCCGGACGGCGCCTCGCCCGTCGTCTTCGAGCTGCACCAGCTGACCCGGACCTTCGGGAGGACGGTGGCGGTCGACCGCATCGACCTGGCCGTCCGCGCGGGGACCTTCTACGGGATCATCGGCCCGAACGGCGCGGGCAAGACCACCACGCTCTCGATGATGACGGGCCTTCTGCGACCCGACACCGGCCGCGTCCTCGTGCACGGCGTCGACGTCTGGAAGGACCCGTCGGCCGCGAAGCCGCTGATCGGGGTCCTGCCCGACCGCCTCCGGCTGTTCGACCGGCTCACCGGCGCCCAGTTCCTCGCCTACTCCGCCGCGCTGCGCGGCATCGACCTCGCCACGGCGAAGCAGCGCACGGTCGAGCTGGCCGAGGCGCTCGGCCTCTCCGACGCGCTGGAGCGCCTGATCTCGGACTACTCCGCGGGGATGGCGAAGAAGGTCGCCCTCGCGGCGGCGATGATCCACGCCCCGCGCGTGCTGGTCCTCGACGAGCCGTTCGAGTCGGTGGACCCGGTCTCCTCGGCCGCCGTGATCACCGTGCTGCGCCGCTTCGTCGAGGGCGGCGGCACCGTCGTCCTCTCCAGCCACGGGCTCGACTTCATCGAGCGCGTCTGCGACGACGTGGCCGTGATCGTCGGCGGGCGCGTGCTCGCCTCCGGGACGGTCGCGGAGGTCGCCGGCACCGCGACGCTGGAGGAGCGCTTCCTCGAGCTCGCGGGCGGCAAGCAGATCGCCGAGGGGCTGCAGTGGCTGCACGACTTCTCCGGCTGAGGATCGACGTCCTCCTGGGCGCGTTCCGCTCCGGGCCCGCGCGCTCGGCCGGCGCCGTCCTGGGCGTGCTCGTGGTCGTCGCGGTGACGGCCCTGCTGATCGGGGCGATCGGCGCTCTGCGCTCCTCGGACGCGGCGGCGGGCGCTCTCGTGACCGCCGGCGGACTCGTCTCCGTCGGCTTCCTGGTGCTGCCCTTCCTGCTCGGCCCGCTCGACCCGATGGATCCGCGCGCGTTCCGCCTCTTCGGCCTTCCGCCGCTCCGCCTCGCCGGGGCGCTCGCCCTGGCCGGCCTCGTCTCGGTCCCCACGCTCGCCCTGCTGGTGGTCGGGCTCGCGTGCGCGCCGCTCGTCCCGGGCGCAGGCGCCTTCGCCGTGGTCGGCCCGCTCCTCGCGGTGGCGACGGCCTCGCTGTTCGCGCGGATCGGCCTCGCCGCCTCCGCCGCCCTCGTCCCCTCCCGGACCGCCCGCGAGCTGCTGGCCGTCCTCGGCCTGGTGCTGATGCTGGGCGGTCCCGCAGCCCTCGGCGCCGCCGCGCTGGTCGACACGGGGGACACCCCGGTGCTCGAGCGCTGGGGCGCGGCGATGGGGGCCACTCCGTTCGGCGCGGCGTGGATGATCGCCCCGGCCGCCCGGACCGGCGACGCGCTCGGCCCGCTCCTGCTGGCCCTGGCGACGCTCGTCGCGGCGGGCGCGCTCTGGTGGCTCGTCGTCCGCCTGCTGACGGAGCGCCCCGAGCGCACGCACCGGCCGCCGCGCGGCCTCCGGCTGGGCTGGTTCGACGTCCTCGGCTCGACCCGGACCGGCGCGATCGCGGCGCGCAGCATCACCTACTGGCTCCGGGATCCGCGCTACCAGGCGTCGCTCGTCGCCGTGCCGGTGCTGCCGGTCGCAGCCCTGCTGCTGCTCGCGGTCGTCGGCGTCCCCTTCCCGCTGCTCTCGCTGCTCCCGGTCCCGCTGATCGCGCTGTTCCTCGGCTGGTTCCTGCACAACGACGTCGCCTACGACGGATCGGCGTTCTGGCTCCACGTGGCCGCGGGCGTCCGCGGCTGGTCGGACCGGCTCGGCCGCGCCTTCCCGACCCTCCTGCTCGGCGTGCCGGTCGTCGTGCTCGGCTCGCTGATCAGCAGCGCGACCTCGGGGCTCCCCGATGCGCTGCCCGTCGTGCTCGCGGTGAACACCTGCCTCCTGCTCGTCCCCGCCGGCGTCGCCAGCGCCGTCTCGGCACGGCTCGCCTATCCGGCTCCGCGCCCGGGCGACAGCGCGTTCACGCAGCCCCAGGCCCCCGGAGCCAGTGGCGCCGGTCCGCAGTCCCTCGCGTTCGGCCTGGGGCTGCTCCTCTCGGCTCCGGCCGTGGTGCTCGGCGTCCGGGCCCTGTTCGTCGACCCGGAGGCGGCGGGTGACGCCGTGCTCGTCGGCTTCGGCAGCGCCGTGGTCGTCTTCGCCCTCGGCGTGCTCCTCGGCGGCCGGCTGTTCGAGCGCCGCGCGACCGAGCTGGTCGCGTTCACCAGCCGCTACTAGCGCCGCCCGATCCGGAGCGCACGGCCGCGGGCCCGGGCTCCGCGCGTAGGATCGTCGGCATGATTCCGCGCGTCCAGAACAGCAGCACCGACCCCCTCGAGGGAGGCGGAGGAACCGCCACGCTCGACCGCGAGCTCGAGGAGCTCCTCAACCAGGAGTCCATCGAGCCGGGCGACCACGAGCGCTTCTCCCACTACGTGCCGAAGGACAAGATCCTCGAGAGCGCCATCACCGGCAAGCCGGTCCGCGCGCTCTGCGGCAAGAAGTGGCTCCCGGGCCGCGACCCGGAGAAGTTCCCGGTGTGCCCGGCCTGCAAGGAGATCTACGCGAAGATGAAGTGAGCTCCCGCCCCGCTCACTCGTAGCGGGTCGGGATGACGGGCTCGCCGCGGCCGAGCCGGAGCGCGTCGATCGGCAGCTCGAGGACCGCGTTCGCGTGGTGCGCGCGGGCTGCCGCCACTCCCTCGATGCCGAGGTGCTCGGGACGGATCGTCCCGTCCTCGATCAGGGGGACGAGCAGCGCCCGCTCGTCCTCGCCGACGGCGCCCTCGGGGCCGGCGCCCACGTGCACGACCTCGGCCTCGGCGACCCCGTCGTCGGAGAGCAGACGGCCGGCGGCCTTCCGCCCGCCGATCGACGCCTTCGAGACCGATTTCTTCGCCACCGCGACCCATTCGCCCGCGTCGTCCTCGTGCGCGACCAGCTTGTAGACCATGCCCGCCGTCGGGTGGCCCGAGCCCGTCGCCACCGAGGTGCCGACGCCGTAGGAGTCGACCGGTGAGGCCGCGAGCGCGGCGATCCCGTACTCGTCGAGGTCGTTGGTGACGGTGATGCGCGTGCCGGTCGCGCCGAGCGCGTCCAGCTGCTGCCGGACGGCGGCCACCTGCTGGGGGAGGTCGCCGGAGTCGATGCGCACGGCGCCGAGGCCGGTGCCGGCGACGCGGACCGCCAGGTCGACGGCGGCTGTCACGTCGTAGGTGTCTACCAGGAGGGTCGTGCCGGGGCCGAGCGCGGCGACCTGCGCGCGGAAGGCCTCCTCCTCCGAGTCGTGGAGGAGCGTGAAGGAGTGCGCGGAGGTGCCCATCGTGGGCACGCCGAAGCTACGGCCCGCCTCCAGGTTCGAGGAGGCGCCGAATCCGGCGATGTAGGCGGCGCGAGCCGCGGCGACGGCGGACCGCTCACCGGCGCGGCGCGAGCCCATCTCGGCGAGCGGTCGCCCGTCGGCGGCCGAGACCATCCGCGCGGCGGCGCTCGCCACGGCGCTGTCGTGGTTGAGGACGCTGAGCACCAGGGTCTCCAGCAGCACGCCGTCGGCGAAGGGCGCCTCGACGATGAGCACGGGGGAGCCCGGGAGGTAGACCTCGCCCTCGCGGTAGCCCCAGACGTCGCCCCGGAAGCGGTAGTCGGCGAGCCAGTCCAGCGTGCGGGAGTCGACCACGCGGTTGTCGCGGAGCCAGGACAGCTCGTCGTCGCCGAAGCGGAACCGCGAGATCAGCTCGAGGAGCCGGCCGGTGCCCGCGAGCACGCCGTAGCGGCGTCCCGGCGGGAGGCTCCGGGCGAACACCTCGAACATGCAGCGGCGGTCGGCGGTGCCGCTGCCGAGGGCGCCCTCGACCATCGTGAGCTCGTACCGGTCGGTGAGGAAGGCCGTGGAGTCCATCCGCTCAGTGTTCCACGGCCGCCCCCGCGCGCCCAGGCGCGGGTGCCGGGGCTTGCGCACGCCGCCGGGCCCGGGAACGGCGTGCGGCCGGGACCGGGCCGCAGGGCGCGGGTAGGCTGTTCCTCCGTGACGGACGCACCGCTGGGCATCTTCGACTCCGGAGTCGGCGGGCTCACCGTCGCCCGCTCCGTGATCGACCAGCTGCAGAACGAGTCGATCGTCTACCTCGGCGACACCGCGCACTCGCCCTACGGTCCCAAGCCGCTCGCCGACGTCCGCGCCTACGCCCTCGACACCCTCGACACGCTGGTCGACCAGGGCGCCAAGCTGCTCGTCATCGCCTGCAACACCGCCTCGGCCGCGATGATGCGCGACGCCCGCGAGCGCTACACGCTCGGCCGCGGCATCCCGGTGATCGAGGTCATCCAGCCCGCCGTCCGCAGCGCTGTCCGCGACACCCGCAACCGCCGCGTCGGGGTGATCGGCACGGTCGGGACGATCCGCTCCCGCGCCTACGACGACGCCTTCGTCGCCGCGCCCGACCTGCAGCTGTTCACCGCCGCCTGCCCGCGCTTCGTCGAGTTCGTCGAGGCGGGCGTCACCTGGAGCGACGAGCTGCTCGCGGTGGCGGAGGAGTACCTCGCGCCGCTCAAGGCCGCGGGGGTCGACACGCTCGTCCTCGGCTGCACGCACTACCCGCTGCTGCGCGGTGCCATCGCCTACGTGATGGGGCCGGACGTCCGCCTCGTCTCGAGCGCCGAGGAGACCGCGCTCGACGTCTACCGGACCCTCGTGGCGCACGGCCTGCAGCGCACCTCCGCCGCTCCTCCGACCTACCGGTGGGAGGAGACGGGCTCGAGCGACTTCGTCCGCCTCGCCCGCCGCTTCCTCGGCCCGGAGGTCTCGAGCGTCGACCTCGTCGAGACCGGCACCATTAATCTGCGCGAGCTCGACCGGGCCGCGCTCCCGCACGATCGAGGGAGACCCGAGTGACCGACAGCACCGCATCGAAGGCCGCGCGCAAGGACGGGCGGGCGCCCGACGAGCTGCGCACCGTGACGATCGAGCGCGGCTGGAGCACCCAGGCCGAGGGCTCCGCGCTCGTCTCGTTCGGGAACACCAGGGTGCTCTGCACCGCCTCCTTCACGAACGGCGTGCCGCGCTGGCTGCAGGGCAAGGGCAAGGGCTGGGTCACCGCCGAGTACGCGATGCTGCCCCGCTCCACCAACTCCCGCATGGACCGCGAGTCGGTCAAGGGGAAGGTCGGCGGGCGCACGCACGAGATCTCCCGGCTGATCGGCCGGAGCCTGCGCGCGGTGGTCGACACGAAGGCGCTCGGCGAGAACACCCTCGTCATCGACTGCGACGTCCTCCAGGCCGACGGCGGCACCCGCACCGCGGCGATCACCGGCGCCTATGTGGCGATGGCCGACGCGATCGAGTGGGCGCGCGGCAAGAAGTACGTGGGGCAGAAGGCGCAGCCGCTGATCGACAGCCTCTCGGCCGTGTCCGTCGGCATCATCGACGGCGTGCCGATGCTCGACCTGGCCTACGTCGAGGACGTGCGCGCCGAGACCGACATGAACGTCGTCGTCACCGGACGCGGCCTGTTCGTCGAGGTGCAGGGCACCGCCGAGGGGGCCCCGTTCGACCGCCGCGAGCTCGACGCCCTGCTCGACCTCGCGGTCGCCGGTGCCGCCGACCTCGCCCGCATCCAGGCCGAAGCGCTCGCCGCGGAGCCCGGAGCGTGAGTCTGGACCTCGTCCTCGCCACGCACAACGCGGGCAAGGTGGAGGAGTTCCGCGCCATGCTGGCCGGCGCGCTCCCCGGAGTCGGCGTCCGCGCCTACGACGGACCCGAGCCCGTCGAGGACGGCGTGAGCTTCGCCGAGAACGCGCTGATCAAAGCGCGCGCGGCGGCGGCGCACACCGGTCTCGTGGCGCTCGCGGACGACTCCGGGATCTGCGTCGACGTCCTCGGCGGCGCGCCGGGCATCTTCTCGGCCCGTTGGTCGGGACGCGCGCACGACGCGACGGCCAACCTCGAGCTCCTCCTGGCGCAGCTGCACGACGTGAAGGCGGAGCACCGCGGTGCGCACTTCAGCTGCACCATCGCCCTCGTGGTGCCGGACTCCGTGCTCCCGGGCGGACAGGAGACGGTGGTCGAGGGCCGCTGGGACGGCGCGATCGCGACGGCTCCCCGCGGTGCGAACGGCCACGGCTACGACCCGGTGTTCGTCCCCGAGGCCGGGGCGCTCACGGCGGCCGAGCTCGCTCCCGAGCAGAAGAACGCCCGGAGCCACCGCGCCCGCGCCTTCACCGCGCTGCGCGCCGAGCTCGCCGCCCTGTCCGCCCGGCTCTGAGCCCGCGGGATGTCACTCCGGTGCACGCCTGTCGGCGTGCCGCGTGCCGGAGTGGCGTCTCGCGGAGGCGGAGGTCAGGACTTCGGGTGCTTGTCGTCCAGGGTGTCGGCGTCGAGCACGTAGGCGGCCGACTCGGTCGAGTCGGTCTCGGGGTCGGCGGCGAGCTTCGCCTTGCGCTGCTGCTGGAAGAAGTGGAACAGCGTCGGCACCAGCGCGAGCACGACCGCGCCGATCAGGATCACGTCGATGTAGTGCGAGACGAAGTCGGCGACCGGCGGGATGAAGGCGAGCAGCCACCCGATCAGGGTGACCCCGCTGCCCCAGATCAGGGCGCCGATGAGGTTGTAGAGGCTGTACTTGCGGTAGTTCATGTGGGCCACGCCGGCCGCGATCGGCGCGAAGGTGCGGACGATCGGCACGAAGCGCGCGAGGATCACGGCGAGGCCGCCGAAGCGCTCGAAGAACGCGTTAGTCCGCTTCACGTTCTCGATGCTGAAGAAGCCGGACTCCTTGCGCTCGAAGATGCGCGGGCCGGCCTTGTGCCCGATCAGGTAGCCGACCTCGCCGCCGACGAAGGCCGAGAACCCGACGGCCAGGCAGATGACCCAGATCGGGACGCCGAGGCCGCCGTTCGACGCGTTCTCGTGCGCCAGCAGGCCCGTGATGATCAGCAGCGTGTCGCCCGGGAAGAGGAAGCCGATCAGCAGTCCGGTCTCGGCGAACACGATGAGGCAGACCACGAGCACACCCCAGGGGCCGAACGAGGTCAGGATCGTCTCCGGATCGAGCCAGGGGACGAGGGCGGCGTGATTCAACGGATCTCCAGTCGACGGGGGCCGGTGGCCGGTCGGCGGTCACGCGAGCGCGCTCAGCGTACCGGCCGATCCCGTGCGGAAGGAGGGACTCGAACCCTCACGCCTCTCGGCACAGGAACCTAAATCCTGCGTGTCTGCCATTCCACCACTCCCGCGTGCGGGCTCCAGTGTAGGAGGAGGGCCCCGCGCCTCAGCCGCGGGAGGCCGCCCGGGGGAGGTACCGCGGGATCCAGCGGGCGAGCGCCCCCGCTCCGCCCAGACCGAGCACCCCCATCACGACGGCGGCGAAGGGGAGGGAGATCAGGGCGGTGAGCGCCGACACGACGATCGGGGCGGCGGCGTTGCCCGCGTCGCCGGTGAAGCGGAACGCGCCGAGGAACGGGGCCGGATCGGCGGGGGGCGCGAGATCGGCGCCGATGGTCATCAGGATCCCGGAGCCGATGCCGTTCGCGGCCGCGAGCACGCAGGCCACGGCGACGAACCAGGGCACCGGATCGAGGGCGAGCACCGAGGCGGCGAGGGCGAGGTGGCCGAGCCCGAGGCCGATCATCGAGGGGATCGCGGTGGCGCCCCGGCCGAAGCGGTCCATCAGCTGGCCGCCGGCGTAGAAGAGGGCGAAGTCGAGCGCGCCGGCGATGCCGATGATGATCGCGGTGTCGGTCTCGGCGAGCCCGATGCTCACCGCCCAGAGGGGGAGGATCAGCGTCCGGCTCGCCCGCAGCGCCCCGATCACGGCGGCGCCGGTCCCCATCCGAGCGAGGACCCCGCGGTGCTCGCGCAGCGTCCCGAGCAGCGACTGCGGCGACTCCGGGACGGTCGCGGCGACCACGTCCTCCGGAGCGGCGCGGTCGGCCGCGGCCTGCGCCCGCCGCAGCACCGTCGCGGGGTCGGGCACGAGCAGCAGGACCACGACCGCCGCCACGCAGCAGACGATGTGCACCCAGAAGACGGACTCGACGGAGCCGGTGAGGTGCACCACCCCGGCCGCCAGGAACGGGCCGATCAGCCAGCCGGCGCGGAACGCCCCGGCGAGGGCGCTGAGCGCGCGGGCGCGGTGCGTGATCGGGACGAACGACGTCATGAACGCGTGGCGCGCCAGCGCGAAGACCGCGGTCGCGAGGCCGATCACGAAGACGCCGATCGTCAGCCCGACCCACGACGTCGAGAGCAGGCACACCACGAGCCCGAGGATCGACGCGGCCGAGGCTCCGAGCATGGCGCCGCGCTCGCCGATCCGCGAGACGATCCAGCCGCTGGGGATGTCGCCCGCCAGCTCGCCGATCATGATCATCCCCGCCACGAGGCCCGCCAGGGCCAGCGTCGCGCCGAGGTCGCCGGCCGCGGCCGGCAGGAGGGGGATGATCGCCCCCTCGCCGATGGAGAAGAGGAGGGTGGGGAGGAAGGTCGACAGCAGCAGCGGCCCGACGGGGAAGGGGCGCGGAGCGGTACTGGTCACCGTCCCCAGGGTACGCCCGGGCCGGAGGGCGGCCCCCGGCCCCCGGTAGTCTGGATGCACCATGCTGGACAACGACTTCACCGAGCAGATCACTGCTCTCCGCTCCACCTTCGCCGACATCCGCGCCGTCATCGACGTGGACGGTCTCCGCTCGAAGATCGCCGAGCTCAGCGAGCAGGCCGGCGCCCCCGACCTGTGGGACGACACGGCCAACGCGCAGAAGGTGACCAGCGCCCTCAGCCACCGCCAGTCCGAGCTCGCGCGGATCACCGCGATCGACCGGCGCCTGGACGACCTCGAGGTGCTCGTCGAGATGGCGAACGAGGCCGAGGACGCCGAGTCCGAGCAGGAGGCGATCGCCGAGCTCTCCTCCCTCCAGAAGGTCATGGGCGAGCTCGAGGTGCAGACCCTGCTCGACGGCGAGTACGACGACCGCCCCGCCGTGGTCACCATCCGCGCGGGAGCGGGCGGCGTCGACGCCTCCGACTTCGCCGAGATGCTCATGCGCATGTACCTCCGCTGGGCCGAGAAGCACAAGTACGCGGCGACCGTCATGGACGCCAGCTACGCGGAGGAGGCGGGCATCAAGTCGGCCACCTTCCAGATCGACGCCCCCTACGCCTTCGGCACGCTCTCGGTCGAGGCCGGAACCCACCGCCTCGTGCGGATGAGCCCCTTCGGCGCCGCGGGCAAGCGCCAGACCTCCTTCGCCGCGGTCGAGGTCATCCCGCTGATGGAGGAGGCCGGGGCGATCGAGATCCCGGACAACGACATCCGCGTGGACGTCTTCCGCTCCTCCGGCCCCGGCGGCCAGTCGGTGAACACCACCGACTCCGCGGTGCGCCTCACCCACCTGCCCACCGGCACCGTCGTGTCGATGCAGAACGAGAAGAGCCAGATCCAGAACCGCGCCGCGGCGATGCGCGTGCTCCAGTCGCGGCTCCTGCTGCTGCAGAAGGAGCAGGAGGCGGCCACCAAGAAGGAGCTCGCCGGCACCATCACCGCGAGCTGGGGCGACCAGATGCGCAGCTACGTCCTCGCTCCGTACCAGATGGTGAAGGACCTGCGCACCGACCACGAGGTCGGCAACCCCTCGCACGTGTTCGACGGCGACCTGGACGGCTTCATCGCCGCCGGGATCCGCTGGCGGAAGTCCTCCTAGCGCGGCTCGGGCGCGTCCCCACCGACGCGCCGCGCGCCCCCTCGGCGGACTCTTCGGGATCGTCGCTTACCCTCGTACCGACATGATTCGCTTCGACAACGTCTCCAAGCAGTATCGGGGCGGCACGAGACCCGCCCTCAACGCCATCGATCTCGAGATCCTCCGGGGCGAGTTCGTCTTCCTCGTCGGCGCCTCCGGCTCCGGCAAGTCGAGCTGCCTCCGCCTGATCCTCAAGGAGGAGCGCCCCTCCTCCGGGTCGATCCACGTGCTCGGGCAGAACCTCGGCAAGATCTCGAGCCGCAAGGTCCCGTACTTCCGCCGCAACATGGGCGTCGTGTTCCAGGACTTCCGGCTGCTGCCGAACAAGTCGGTCTTCGACAACGTCGCGTTCAGCCTCCAGGTGATCGGCAAGTCGAAGGGCTACATCCAGGAGGCCGTCCCGGACACGCTCAAGATGGTGGGTCTCGCGGGCAAGGCGTCGCGCCTGCCCCACGAGCTCTCCGGCGGCGAGCAGCAGCGCGTGGCGATCGCCCGCGCCGTCGTCAACAAGCCGGCCGTCCTGCTGGCCGACGAGCCCACGGGCAACCTCGACCCGACCACGAGCGCCGGCATCATGGCGCTGCTCGAGCGGATCAACGCGGGCGGCACGACCGTGATCATGGCGACCCACGAGGCCGGCATCGTCGACCAGATGAAGCGCCGCGTCATCGAGCTCTCGGCCGGCAGCATCGTCCGCGACGAGAGCCAGGGCGGCTACGGCCAGACCGAGAGCATCACCGTCGTCCACGACGGCGTCGTGGTCGTGGCGGCCGACGACCACGCGGTCGCCGAGCAGCCCGCGCCCCCGGCGATCATCGACAGCGAGCTCGCGCCCGCCGAGGTCCCCGAGATCGACCTGCGCCAGGAGGCCCCGGCCCCGCCGCCCGAGCCGGCCCGCCTCTCGCAGACCGCCGCCCAGCCCCGCGTCCCCGAGGGCCGCCGCTCCGCCGCCGTCGAGCCGGAGCGCGAGCCGGAGCCGGCCGCCGAGCCCGCCGCCGCCCCGCGCGTCGTCGAGCTGCAGAGCCAGACCGGTCCGATCTTCCTCCCCGCCGACACCGGCGCCCTGCCCGAGGAGTCGCTCGCCGCGCGCCTCGGCCTCCGCGCCCACGCGGGCGAGGGCGACGAGACCGGCGACGACCAGCAGAACGTAGGACCCGTCAAGTGAGATTCGCACTGATCTGGTCGGAGGTCGCCAGCGGCCTCCGGCGCAACGTCTCCATGGTCGTCTCGGTGATCCTGGTGACCTTCATCTCCCTCACCTTCGTCGGCACGGCGATCCTGCTCCAAATGCAGATCGGCCAGATGAAGAACTTCTGGTACGACAAGGCGCAGGTCGCGGTGTACATGTGCACCGCCACCTCCGGCGGCTCGAACTGCAGCGGCTCCGACGCCACCGCCGAGCAGATCGACGCGGTGCAGGGCCAGCTCGAGGGCGCCACGCTCGCGCCGTACATCGACCGCTCCTACTTCGAGGACCACGACCAGGCCTACGCGAACTTCCAGGAGCAGTTCGCGGGCAACCCGGTCGCCGAGTACGTCACTCCCGACCTGCTCAACCAGACCTTCTGGATCAATCTGAAGGACCCGACCCAGTCGGACGTCATCGTGGAGAGCCTGTCGAGCGTCTCGGGAGTCGAGAGCGTCACCGACCAGCGGCAGTACCTCGACCAGATCTTCTCGATCCTCAACGCGGCGAGCTACACAGCGATCGGCATCGCCGTCCTGATGCTCGTCGCGGCCGTGCTGCTCATCGCCACCACGATCCGCCTCTCGGCGTTCTCGCGGAGACGGGAGCTGGGCATCATGCGGCTCGTGGGGGCCTCGAACCGGTTCATCCAGACCCCGTTCATCCTCGAGGGGGTCTTCGCCGCGCTGGTCGGCTCGATCCTCGCGGGAGTCGCGGTGGTCGCCATCGTGCAGGTCTTCGTGCAGGGGTTCCTGGCGTACCGGATCCCGCTGACCTCCTTCGTGGGACTCGACGACGCTCTGATCGTCGTGCCGATCCTGATCGTGGTCGGCATCGTCCTGGCCGCCGTCTCGGCGAACGTCGCGATCGCGCGGTACCTGCGGGTCTGATCCCGGACCGGACGTATACTGGTGGGCTGTCCCGTTCGGGGCGGCCCACCGGTGCATCGCCCCGACGATGCCCGCCCCCTTCATCCGCTCGCGACCCGAGGAGCAGCCGTGCCCAGAGAACAGGGACAGAAGGTCGTCGCGACCAACCGCAAGGCGCGCCACGACTACCTCATCGAGGACACCTACGAGGCGGGCCTCGTGCTCACCGGCACCGAGGTGAAGTCCCTCCGGGCCGGCCGAGCCTCGCTGGTCGACGGCTACGCCTTCGTCGACGGGGGAGAGGCGTGGCTCGACGCCGTCCACATCAACGAGTGGGCGCAGGGCACCTGGACGAACCACCCGCCGCGCCGCAAGCGCAAGCTGCTGCTGCACAAGGCGCAGATCCTCAAGATCCACAACAAGGTGAAGGAGGGCGGGTACACACTGATCCCGCTCTCGCTGTACTTCAGCGACGGCAAGGCCAAGGTCGAGCTGGCCGTGGCCAAGGGCAAGAAGGACTACGACAAGCGCCAGGTCCTCCGAGAGCGCCAGGACCGCCGCGAGGCGGACCGTGCGATGTCGACCCGCCGCCGCCTCGGCGAGTAGGCCCCGGCGGGCACTGTCCGACGGGTGCCGCGCAAGCCTCTTCTTCGCGCCCCGTGCTTTGGGAGACTGGGGCGCGTGACCTCCCCCGAGAACAGCGCCCCCGCCGCCCTGAGCGCCGCCGACGAGAAGACGCGGTGGCGCGCCTTCGCGGTGAGCGTCGGAGTCGCGGCCATCACGATCCTCGACCTCTCGAAGGTCAACGTCGGCCTGCCGTCGATCGAGCGCTCGCTCGGAGCGGACGCGAGCCAGCTGCAGCTGATCGTCGCGGGCTACGCGCTCGCCTTCGGACTGGCGCTCGTGCCGGCCGGTCGGCTGGGCGACATCCGCTCGCGCCGCCTGCTGTTCCTCATCGGGCTGACCGCGTTCACGGTGACGAGCCTGCTCTGCGCGCTCGCGCCGTCGATCGAGCTGCTCGTCGTCGCGCGCTTCCTGCAGGGCGTCGCCGCGGGCATCCAGATGCCCCAGGTCCTCGGGCTGGTGCAGCAGATGTTCACCGGCGCCGAGCGGGCCCGGGCCTTCGGGGTCTTCGGCGCGACCATCGGCCTGTCGACCGCCTTCGGCCCGACCCTCGGCGGCCTCCTGATCGCGATCGGCGGCGAGCAGGACGGCTGGCGCCTGCTGTTCTGGATGAACATCCCGCTGGGCGTCGCCGCGCTGGTCTTCGCCTGGAAGCTCATCCCGAAGAAGCGCTCGCGGCCCGAGGGAGACCGGTCCCTCGACCCGGTCGGCCTGCTCCTGCTGGCGGTCGCGATCTTCGCGTTCATGCTGCCGTTCCTGCTGACCACGGGCTCCTCCTCGGACTCGCCCTACCGCTGGTTCTGGCTGGTGCTCGCCGCGGCCGCCGCCGCCGTCTTCGTGCGCTGGGAGGCGCACTACGCCGCGTCGGGGCGGACGCCCGTCATCGACTTCCGCATCTTCCGGACCAGCTCCTATCGCAACGGCATCCTGGTCGCGACCTCCTACTTCGCCGCGATCCCGGCGACCTTCCTCCTCACCACGCTCTTCCTCCAGCAGGGGCTCGGCCTCGAGCCGGTGTTCGCCGGCATGGTGAGCATCCCGTTCGCGCTGACCTCGGCGGTGACCGCCTGGTACGGCGGCAAGCTCGTGCAGCGCTACGGCCGCGCACTGGTGGTGCTCGGCATCGTGCTCGTGGTCATCGGCTTCACGCTCGTGCTGCTCGCCGCCGAGCTCCTCCCGGCCGAGACCGCCGCCTACGGCATGGGTGCCGCGATGCTCGTCGCCGGGGCCGGAGGCGGCTTCGTCGTGTCGCCGAACCAGACGCTCACCCTCGCCGAGATCCCGCCGGCGCAGGGCGGCGTGGCGGGCTCCGTGGGCCAGCTCGGCCAGCGCGTGGGCACCGCGGTCGGCACCGCCTGCGCCTCCGCCGTCTTCTTCGCGACCCTGGCGAGCGAGCAGGGGATGGCGGAGGGGCTGGACCGGTACCACGACGCCTTCCGCAACGGCTACTTCGTCACCCTCGGGCTGATCGCGCTCGCGCTCGTGCTGGGTCTGCTCGATCTGCGCCGCCGCCGGGTGACCGCCCGCGGAGCTGAGGTAGACTAGGACCCGTAACTCCACAGTGTGCGACGAACGACCCACTCCAGCGGCCTCCGGGCCGTCGAGTGCTCGCGGGGATGATCGGTTTCGACATTGCCTGCGAAACTGCGAGAAGCGGGTCGAGGATCCAGGGTCATCTCGTCAACGATCCCTGGAAAACACAGGTGCCGAACAGAAGCGCACCGACTTCGCTCTCGCTGCCTAAGCCAGAGTAGATAGTCCGTCAGCCCGTGGGTGCGTCCTCGCCCCGGATCCTGGCGTCATCTAGAGGACTTGCTGCGTCGTTACGCCTGAGGGCGACGCGGGACTTGCACTCGGGCTGGGCCCGTCGACCGATGCGCCGATGGTAACGGTCGGGGCCGAGCAGAACGCTCTCATCGGCTACACCCGTAGAAGGCGCAGAATCACAGCGATGGACGGGGGTTCGATTCCCCCCATCTCCACCACCGGTCGTCGTCGCACACTGGGAGCTCCGCTCCGCCGCCCTCACGACGGTCGCACGTCGAGCTGTCTGATCCGCCCGTAGAGGGTGAGCATCGCCAGCCGGTCGTCGTCGTGCGCCGGGCCGGCGAGAGCCTGCGGCGGGGCCCAGTCCCGGTAGAGCATGCCGGGCGCCAGCACGGCGACGGCGGTGCCGGCCGGATAGTGGGCGCTGCGGTCCACCGGCAGCTCGGCGAACGCATCGGGCAGGAGCCGGTGCAGCACCTCCAGCAGAGGACGGAGGCGTACTGCTCGCGCCTCGTGCACGGAGAGGGTCACGGCGTTCATCGCGGCGAGCGCGGCCACCAGGTGCTCGGCGGCGGCGTCGTCGTCGCACCGCTCGGTGACCAGCAGCGAGACCACACCACGCGGCTTCAGCCAGCCGAGCGTGGCGGCCTCGGCGTCGCCGTCCACCGAGACGACGCGGTCGGAGGCGTGGGCGTAGTCGTGCAGGAGCCGCGACCAGACGTCGCCCGGGCCGGGCCCGTCGACCTGCGCGACCGCCTCCGCCGCGGCGAGCAGGGAGCTCTGCCGGTGGAGCCTCGGGAACAGGCTGTCCGCCGGTCCCCAGTGCTGCTCGGCCGTGCGCGAGCGCTCGGGGGGTTCCTGGTCGTGCCGGTCCTGCATGTCGACTCCTGAGCCGCCGGTCTCCGCGCCCCCTCGCGCCTGCCGTTCGTCCCTTCACCCTGCGCTCCGACGGAGCGCGTGTCAATGAGCCGAACGGGGGTCGATCGGAGCCGTGGTCAGCGAGCGGAGCCGAAGAGGCTGCCGGTGGTGGAGTCGTCGGCCGGATCGAGGACCGCGCAGACGATCGTGCGGTCCCCGTGGCGCCAGCCGACCTCGGAGGGGACAAGCGAGCGGTACTCGAGGGCGGAGTCGCCGTAGGCGATCCCCATCACGGCGCCGAACTCCGGCTCGCAGCCCGCCTCGGCCTGGGCGAGCAGCGTGTTGCGGCTGGAGTAGCGGTCTCCGGGCTGCGCGAACGTGTGGAAGACCTCCAGTGCGTGCTCCTCGGCGCACGGGACGACGTCCACGTCGGCGATGCGGTCGTCGCCCGGGTCGGCCAGGCAGTCGCCGCGCCGCAGCGAGAACACGTCGGTGACGCCGGCGGTCGCCACCGTGCCGCCCTCGTCACGCACGGCCTCCGGGCCGTCCGGCCCGACGACGGAGGAGCAGCCCGAGAGGAGCAGGAGGAGCGCCGCCGAGGCGAGCGCGGCCGTCCGGCTCCTCATCGCGGCGCCACGATCGCGAGCACCTCGTCGTGCAGCAGGCCGTTGGTGGCGACGGCGCTGCCGTGCCACGGCCCGTCCTCCCCGTCGGCGGAGGTGAAGCGGCCGCCCGCCTCCTGCACGATCGGCACCAGGGCCGCCAGGTCGTAGGGCTTCACGTCGAACTCGCCCGCACCGTCGAGGAGACCCTCGGCGACGAGCATGTAGGGCCACGCGTCCCCGTACGCCCGGTCGCGCCAGACGGCGCCGGCGAGCTCGAGCAGCTGCGGGAGACGGCCCGCGCCCTCCCACTGCTGAATGCTGTTGTAGCTGAAGGTCGCCGAGGCGAGCGTGTCGATCCCCGAGACGCGCAGCGGTCGCGGCTCGGCCCCGGCCTCCAGCTCGACGGCCCAGGCGCCGGAGCCCTCGGCCGCCCACCAGCGCGTGCCGAGAGCGGGAGCGGAGACGACTCCGACGACGGGGACGCCGTCGACCGCGAGCGCGATCAGGGTCGCCCAGATCGGGACGCCGCGGAGGAAGTGGGCGGTGCCGTCGATCGGGTCGAGGATCCACTGCCGCGAGGCCTCGCCCGAGGTGCCGAACTCCTCGCCGAGGATCGCGTCGTCCGGACGCTCGGCGGCGAGCAACGCGCGGATCGCCTCCTCGACGGCGCGGTCGGCGTCGGTGACCGGGGTGCGGTCGAGCTTCGTGTCCACGACGAGGTCGAGCGCGCCGAACCGCTCCCGCGAGATCGCATCGGCCGCGTCCGCCAGGCGGAGGGCGAGTCGGAGGTCGTCGTCGAAGCTCTGGTCACTGCTCTGCGGGGTCACGCGACCACGATACCGGTGGGTCCCGCGGAGCCTCCGATCGCTGCCGCGGGCTTTCCGTCGCACTCGATTTGACGAGACGGGGGGAGACGCTGGTAGTGTGATCCCTCGGTTCGGCACGCACGATCAGCCGGCCGGAACGCACCTCTAGCTCAATCGGCAGAGCAACTGACTCTTAATCAGTGGGTTCTCGGTTCAAGTCCGAGGGGGTGCACCACCAGCCCCGCACCTCCTCGTGAGGTGCGGGGCTTCGTCGTTCCCGGACCGAGTCCGTTCCCGACCTCCTCGGAGCGCCCGCGGGGGGAGCGCCGGCCCGTGCTCACTCGCTGGAGGGTGCGGCGGTCGACGGGTCGAAAGGCGGCAGGACTCCGCGGAAGCCGACGCTCGTGGAGCCGATCCCGATGTCGAGCGCGTCCGAGGCCCGGGCCTGATCGGCGGCGGCGGCGGTCAGGCTCAGGGTGATGCCCGTCCGCGTGAAGGCCCGGGCGACGGTGCTCCAGGCCGGGTCGACGTCTCCGTCCGCCGACGTTAACAGGCGCCTGAGCATCCGCACGGTGTCCGGCGCAGAATGCGGACCGACCCCCGTTCGCGTGGCAGGATCTCCGTTCGCTTCCGTTTCCCCTCCAGAAAGGACCGATGTGCCCGAAGACGTCCTCCCCGTGATCGGCTCGATCGCGCTCGCCGTGGTGATCGCGGTCGTGATCGCCGTGGTCGCGACCGCCGTCGTCGCCCTCGTGCTGCGCTCGGTCGGCAAGCGCAAGACCTGGGCGCGCCTGCTGATCCGGCGTCTGCGCATCCCGTTCCGCGTGCTGCTGATGACCATCGCGGTCTGGGCCGCGCTCGCCGCCACCGTGTCGGGCGACCCCTGGCCGGGTCTCGTGCAGCGGGTGTTCCAGATCGCCACGATCGGCGCGGCGGCGTGGGTGATCGGATCCCTGTTCGTGTTCCTCGAGGACCTGGGCGCCGAGCGCTACCGGACCGACACGGCCGACAACCGCCGGGCACGCCGCCTCCGCACGCAGATGACGATCATCCGGAGGGTCGCCGTGGCGGCCGTCGTGGTCATCGCGATCGGCGCCTCGCTGCTGACCTTCCCCGAGGCCCGCACGGCCGGTGCGAGCCTCCTGGCCTCGGCCGGCGTGCTCTCGATCGTGGCGGGCCTGGCCGCGCAGTCGAGCCTCACGAACATCTTCGCCGGGATGCAGCTCGCCTTCAGCGACGCCATCCGCCTGGACGACGTGGTGATCGTCGAGACCGAGTGGGGGCGGATCGAGGAGATCACGCTGACCTACGTCGTCGTCCACCTCTGGGACGACCGCCGCCTGGTGCTGCCCACGAACTACTTCACGACCCAGCCGTTCCAGAACTGGACCCGCACCGGGTCCGAGCTGCTCGGCGCCGTCGAGCTCGACCTGGACTGGCGGGTGAGCCCCGAGCAGATGCGCGACGAGCTGCACCGCATGCTCGAGGAGACGGACCTCTGGGACCGGCGCACCAGTGTCCTGCAGGTGACCGACGCGACGGGCGGCTTCGTCCGGATCCGGGTGCTCGTCACCGCGAAGGACGCGCCGACGCTCTTCGACCTGCGCTGCTACGTGCGCGAGCGGCTCGTCTCGTGGCTGCACGAGAACGACCCCGTCGCCCTGCCGCGTCAGCGCGTCGAGATGGAGCGGGAGCCCGCTCCCGCCGCGACCCCGCGCCGGCACGGGTCCTCCGCCCCGGACAACCTGTTCTCGGGCGACGAGCGCTCGAACGAGCGGGGGGCGATGTTCACAGGTCTCATCGACCTGCGGGACACCCCGAAGCGGGACACCCCGAAGCGGGAGCTGCCGCCGCGGGACTGACTCCTGCGAGGACGCCGCTCCCACGGCCGCGCCCGGGGTGCGCGCGGCGAGCGGCGTCCCGCAGGGCGGTCAGCGGTTCACAGAGCTCATGTCGGCGTAGCGGTCGCCGACGGGGGCCTCGAGCGCGCCGAGGACGTCGAGCTGCTCCGCGGTCAGCACGAGGGCGTCCGCGGCCGCGTTCTCCTCGATGCGCGAGACGCGCTTGGTGCCCGGGATCGGAGCGATGTCCTCGCCCTGGGCGAGCAGCCAGGCGAGCGCCACCTGCGCGGCGGTCGCGTCCGCCTCTGCCGCCACCCGGTCGACGGCCTCCACGATGCGGAGGTTCGCCTCCAGCGCTCCGTCGGCGAAGCGGGGGTTGTCGCGGCGGAAGTCGTCGCTGCCCAGCTCGGCGACCGAGCGGATGCTGCCCGTGAGGAAGCCGCGGCCCAGCGGCGAGTACGGGACGAAGCCGATGCCGAGCTCGCGGAGGACCGGCAGCACCTCCGCCTCGGGGTCGCGGGTCCAGAGCGAGTACTCGGACTGCACAGCGGTGACCGGGTGCACGGCGTGAGCGCGCCGGATCGTCGCTGGCGCCGCCTCCGAGAGGCCGTAGCCGCGGAGCTTGCCCTCCTGGATCAGCTCCGCGAAGGCCCCGGCGGTCTCCTCGACCGGGACGCCCGGGTCCATGCGGTGCTGGTAGTAGAGGTCGATGCGGTCGGTGCCGAGGCGCGCGAGCGAGCCCTCGACGGCGAGCCGCAGGTTCTCCGGGGAGCCGTCGAGTCCGCGGCCCCCGTCGCCGCGGTGGCGGATCATGCCGAACTTGCTCGCCAGCACCACCTCGTCGCGGCGGCCTGCCAGCGCGCGGCCGAGCAGCTCCTCGTTGGTGTACGGGCCGTAGATCTCGGCGGTGTCGAGGAACGTGACGCCGAGCTCGAGGGCGCGGTGCACGGTGCGGATCGACTCCGCGTCGTCGGTGCCGGCGCCGGTGTAGAACGCCGACATGCCCATCGCGCCGAGACCGAGGCGCGAGACCTCGAGAGCGGCGACGTCGGATCCGAGGGTGATCGTCTTCATCAGTGGGTGGTCCTCTCCTGGTACGCCGCGATCTTGATGTCGATCGCGGCGAGGCTGGCGTGTGTCCGGGCGAGCTGCGCCTCGACCTCCTCGCGGTGCGTCCGGAGCAGCGCGAGGCGCTCCGGCTCCGTGGCGGGCCCGATCCGTAGGAGCCGGGCGTACTCGCGGATCCTCGCGATCGGCATCCCGGTCGCGCGGAGCTTGGTGAGGAAGTCGACCCAGCCGACGTCGGCCGGCCGGTAGCGGCGGTGCTGCGACGAGGCGCGCTCGACCGGGTCGAGCATGAGCCCGGCGCGCTCGTAGTAGCGCAGGGTGTGCACGGTGAGACCGGTGACGGCGGCGACCTGCGAGATCGACAGCACCTCCGGCTCGGCCGGGGCGGCGGTGGCGGTGGACATGGCGTCAACCTACGACTTCGAGTGCGCTCGAGGTCAAGCGGGAGCGGGCGACTCAGCCGACCTCGCGGCTGAAGCCCAGGAGGGCCTCGGCGATGCGGGCGTCCGCCTCCTCGTGGCTGATGGTCGCCTCGCCGTCGCCCGCCTGCGGCCCGTACTAGCCGAAGTCGGCGTGGTTGGCGCCGTCGATCTCGACGAGGTCGGCGGAGGAGGGCAGCCGGACGCTCGCGTCGGCGACCTTCTCCGGCGTGCTGAGCCCGTCCTCCGATCCGCTGACACTGAGGACGGGGAGCCCGGAGCCCGAGAGGTCGTTCGCGCAGTAGCTGCCGAGCAGCACAAGGCCCGCCACCGCCGGGTCCTCGGCCCACTGGCAGGCCTTCACGCCGCCGAGGGAGTGGCCGCCGACGAGCCAGCGGTCGACGCCCTCGGCCTGGCTGGTGAAGGTCTCGAGCGAGCGGAGATCGAAGAAGGCCAGGTGCAGGATCGGCCGCGTGATCACGACGGTCGCCCCGGCCTCGACCAGCGGAGCCAGGGTCGCCTCGTAGGAGGAGGCGTCGACCTTCGCTCCGGGGATGAAGACCAGGCCCGTGCCGGCCAGCTCACCGGAAGAGGTCGGCGTCATCACGAGCGCGTCGTCCGTGCGCTCGACCGCGATCGCCGGATCGGCGCGCACGCGGGCGAGGGCGTCCTCGTCGGGGCCGCTGACGATCGAGCTCCAGGTGAGGAAGCCGAGGACCGCGACTCCGAGGACTCCGCCGATGCTCGCGAGAACGACGCGGCGGCGCCTCATCGGGCTGCCGCGATCGCGTCGGCCGCCTGCACCAGGGCGAGGTGGGAGAGGGCCTGGGGAGTGTTCCCCGCGTGCCGGCGGCCCTCGACGTCGTACTCCTCCGAGAGGAGGCCCACGTCGTTGCAGAGCCCGACGAGCCGGTCCATCAGGGTCCGCGCGTCGTCGATCCGGCCGGAGTCGGCGTACTGCCGGACGAGCCAGAAGGAGCAGGCGAGGAACGGGTGCTCGCCGCCGGCGAGGCCGTCGACCGAGGACTCGGTCCGGTAGCGGTGCAGCAGGCCGTCCTGCAGGAGCACGCGCTCCAGCTCGGCGACGGTGCCCAGCATCCGCGGGTCGTCGGCGGGGACGAAGCCGACCATCGGCAGCACGAGGAGCGACGCGTCGACCTCGGGCGAGCCGTAGGACTGCACGAAGTGGCCGCGCTCGGCGTCGAAGCCCTGGGCCTCGATCTCGGCGCGCACCTCGTCGCGGAGGCGCTCCCAGGTCTCGACCGGACCGGGCAGGCCGTTCTCGC
>NZ_PSVI01000033.1:0-40549 GCF_002931415.1 Rathayibacter sp. AY1E8 | reverse complement strand
GTTGGTGGTGATGTCGACGGTGGTGTACTCGATGCCCTTCTTCTCGAGCACCCGGTAGGTCATGGTGCACTGCACGCATGACGGTTTCGATTAGACGGTGAGCATCAGTCGTCCCACCGGTCGCCGCGGTGCGGGTCGTGCTCGTCGTTGACCGGGGACCAGGCGTGCAGCTCGGCCCACTTCTCGGCGGCGTCGGTGTGTCCGGTCTGGGTAAGGATTCTCAATCAGATTTGTCAAGCCAGCGGGGGTGGTCTGGCTCGTCTGTTCTTCCTTCTCTCCCAGCGTTTTTTTGCCTGGAAGGCACGTAGTGCCGAGCAGGGTCGGAGGCGGGAGCGCAACCCGGAGGGCGGCGGCGGAGAGGTTGTCGGCGCGATGTGAGGGAGCGCAGCGACCGCGTGCTGAGAACGTCGGAGGAGCCGGCCGCGCAGCGGCTTGCGTGGACGCCGGAGGCCTGTACGTTGCCGAAGGCTTCCAGGCAAAAACTGCGCGCAGCGCACAACACCGCGCCGACTGCAGGTCGGCGTCCATGTCGGTGCCCGCGTCCGAGATCGTCTGCGCACCAGGGGCGTGCTGCTCCATCGGGCCGCACGTGCTGCCTTTGTATGCAGTGCGTACCGCTGAGAAGCCGCATATCTCCGCGGAGTAGGCCGGTTCCGCCGCGCCACGGGTGCGAGCATGACCGTAGGAGGCCTGGATGCGTGACGCGGTGATGGTCGTCGAAGACGACGTCGAGATGGGCGAGCTCATCAAGCGGGGCCTCACCGGCGACGGCTACGACGTCGACCTGTTCTCGAACGGGGTCGACGCGCTCAATTCGGCGCGCGAAGCGGACTACTCCGCGGCGATCCTCGACGTGATGCTCCCGGGGATGAGTGGCTTCGAGATCTGCCGGCACCTGCGCGCGAGCGGTGCCACGCTCCCGGTGATCATGCTCACCGCCCGCGACGCCCTGCAGGACCGCGTGTTCGGCCTCGACGCGGGCGCCGACGACTACCTCGCGAAACCGTTCCACTTCGAGGAGCTCGCCGCCCGCCTCCGAGCGATGATCCGCAGAGAGCACCTCACGAACCGGGCACCGGTCGTGCTGGGAAATCTGCGCGTCGACCCCTACGCGCACGCCGCGACGGTCGACGGCGCCGTCCTGCCTCTGAGCCCCAAGGAGTTCGGCGTCCTCCGCGCGCTCGCGGCGCGCGCCGGGGACTTCGTGCCGCGGGAGGAGATCCTGCTCGAGGTGTGGGGGTCGGCGGAGTTCGTGGACCACAACATCGCGGAGCAGTACATCAGCTACCTCCGCCGCAAGCTGGCCGCGGGCGGGGCGTCGGTCGAGATCCTCACCCGACGGGGTGCGGGCTATCGCCTCGGGGTGACGCCGTGAGCTGGCGGTCCCTGTCGATCCGGGTGCGGATCACGGTGTCGAGCCTGCTGGTCGCGATGCTGTTCTTCGGGATCGTCGCGGTCGTCGTGCGCGAGCAGCTCGATCACATCCTCGATGCCTCCACGATCGAGCTGGTCCGCTCGGGAGCGTCGCAGGCGCTGATCGAGGAGAGCCGCGACACCGCCGAGGCCGTCGTCGGCGGCGTCAGCACGACGCTCCTGATCGCCCTCGCGATCCTGTTCGTCGCGTTCGCTGTGACGTCCTGGGTCCTGGTCGGCCTCGCGCTGCGCCCCGTCGGCAGGATGCGCGCGATCGCCGACCGGCTGCGCCAGGGACGCTCCACCGAGCTGCTCCCGGTCGGGCCCGCCCGCGACGAGCTCTCCGACCTCGCCTCGACCCTGAACGCGCTGATCGCGGACCTGCGGGAGTCGGCGGACCGGGAGCGGCGGCTCGTCGCCGACGCGAGCCACGAGCTGCGCACCCCGCTCGCCGCGCTGCGCACCCGGCTCGAGCTCGCTGAGCGGGTCCGCGACGATCCGGCGGCTCTCTACGCCGATGTCGTCGACGCGCGCCGCTCGATCGACCGCCTGCAGTCCCTGACGGACGGGCTGCTGATCCTGTCGAGGATCGACGCGGGCATCGCTACCGGCGACGCCTCCTCGGCGGCTCTGCGGGAGGAGGTAGCCGACAGCGTCGACCGCGCCCGGATGCTCGCCCGCGAGCGGGACCTCGCGATCGACTTCGTCGCCCCCGCCTCGATCGTCGCCGCCCGGTACCCGATCTCCCCGACCGATTTCGGCCGGATCCTGGACAACCTGCTCGCGAACGCCGTCACTGCGACGCCCGACGGCGGCAGCGTCAGCGCGACCCTCGTCGAGCGCGCCGAAGAGATCGTCCTCTCCGTCGACGACGACGGCCCGGGCGTTCCTGACGCGTTCCTCGCGGTCGCGACCGACCGTTTCACCCGCCCGGATGCCGCCCGCTCCCGCGACGGCGGCGCCGGCCTCGGGCTCGCGATCGTCGCCGGTCTCAGCCGCGCCGCCGGCGGCGAGCTCCGACTCCGCAACCTCGCCCCCCACGGCCTCGGTGTCGACGTCCGCATCCCCGCGACGCAGCCCCACCCGACCTCTCGCAAGGAGAACCGATGATCGACCCCCAATCCCTCCTCGACGGCGCCGGCCCCTGGGCGATCGCCCTGGTCTGCCTGATCGCCTTCGTCGAGACGGGCCTGCTGATCGGGTTCTTCCTCCCCGGTGACACCCTCCTCTTCTTCACCGGTGTCTTCGTCGCGACCGGCGTGATCTCCCTGCCGGTGCCGCTGGTGATCCTGATGGTCGCCGCCGCCGCGTTCCTCGGCGACCAGCTCGGGTTCGTCATCGGCCGCGCGAGCGGGCCGCGGATCTTCGAGCGCAAGGACAGCGGGCTCTTCAGCCGCTCGAGCGTCGCCCGCACCCAGTCGTTCTTCGACCGGTTCGGCGGCTGGGCGGTCACCATCGCCCGCTTCGTGCCGGTCGTGCGCACCTTCGCCCCCGTCGCCGCCGGCGTCGGGAAGATGCACTACGGCCACTTCGTCGGCTTCAACGCCCTCGGCGCCGCCGTCTGGTCCACCGGCGTGATCCTCCTCGGCTTCTTCCTCGGGCAGATCCCCGGCGTCGCGGACTTCGTGGGGAAGTACATCGACATCGTCCTCGTCGGCATCGTCGTTCTCAGCCTCGCCGGCATCGCCCTCACCTACTGGCGGCAGAAGAACCGCGCCGGACGCGACGCCTGAGCCCAGCGCTCAGGGGGTCGCCGTGACGGCCGCGCGCGGTCGGCGGAGCGCGATCACCGCGACCAGCAGCAGGAACACCGCGAGGGCCGCGAGCGTGACCGGGCCGGTGCCCAGGCCCAGGCCCTTCCGGTCGACCGGATCCGCGAGCCAGTCGCAGACCGAGGCGCCGAGCGGTCGCGTGACGACGTAGGCGGCCCAGAACGCGAGGACCGCGTTCCGCCCCGTGAACCGGTGCGCGAGCGCCGGCACCGCGATGACCGCCGCGAACAGGACCGCGGACGGCAGGTAGCCGAACCCGAGCGTCGACGCGGTCAGATCGCCCGCGGCCGTGCCGAGCGCGAAGGTCCCGGAGACGGCGAGCCAGTAGAACGCGGCCCGGCGCGGCGTCGTGATCGAGTGGATCGACAGCGTCCGCTCCACCCGCCACCACACGACGAAGACCGCCGCGAGAGCCAGCGCGAACCCGAGAGTGGAGACGAGATACGGGACCCCGGCGACCACGTGCAGCACGTCGGCGGCCATCGTGCCGAAGACACTCACCATCAGCACGGCCAGCCAGTACACCCACGGGATGTACCGGCGGACCGCGAACTGCAGCCCGAGGGCCGCGAGGAACGCGAGCCCGGTCGCGCCGACCACGATCACCGGGTCGAACGCGGTCGCGAGGAAGTCCGACGCCGTCTCGCCCATCCCCGTCGTCAGCACCTTGAGGATCCAGAACAGCGCCGTCGCCTCGGGCACCGTCGAGGCGGCGTACCGGCCGGCGACGAGATGTGAGCGGATCCGAGGGAGCGGAGGGCGGCGCTGATCGGTGAGGTGCATCATGCCGCCATGCTCGGGCAGCCTGCGGTACCCGGGGCTGGGGGCTTCGCCGGGTCCGTTGAACAAGCGCACAGCGACCCGCTCACCGGCAGCGCTGCCCGCTGCCTTCCGCCGTCATCTGGTCGGACGGTGCCCGGAGAAGCGCCGCCAACGGAACGACGGTGATGCAGCACGTTCGGTGTGCAGCCTGACCGCGAGCGGCGCCCAGACGATCAACGCCACCCCGGCGCCCAGGAGCAGCCCGCCGACGGTGTCGGAGATCCAGTGCGCACCGAGGTAGGTGCGGCTGAGCATCATCGCCACCGTGTAAAGGGCTCCGGCGATGCGGACCCACCACAGCGGGAAGACGATCGCGAGGACCATCGCGGTCGTGGCGGCGTTCGCGCTGTGGCCGGAGGGGAACGAGCCGAAGTCGGCGTTCACGAGGATCTCCAGCGGCCGCGGACGACCGACAGCGTTCTTGAGGATCTGCACCAGCAGCCCGCTCAGCGGCGCGGCGATCGCGAAGTACGTCGCCGCCCACCGACCCCGCCAGACCAGCAGCCCCACGAACACGACGAGCGGAATCACGATCGTGCCGACGATCCCGCCGCCGAGGCTGTTCATCACCAGCGACGGCACCAACCAGAACGTCGACCGGTGCTCGATGATCTCGTTCATCCAGGCGGTGTCGAACCCGAACGGCTTGTCGTGCTCCCGGTAGAAGATCAGCGCGGCCAGAAGTCCCGTGAGCAGCACCGCGAGGCCCGCCGAGATCAGCGGCCAGCGTCGCGCCGCCCGATAGGCGATCGCACCATCGGCCAGGGGTCCGCTGTTCGGCATCAGTTCCGTCCTCCTCGCTCGGCGCGCAGCACGCCGGAGGAGTCCACGCTACGAATGCGCGGGCTCCGGGTGCGGAGGATTCCCCCGCATCCGTTGTGAAAGCACAGAACCTGAGCCCATCGGCTCGGTACCGACCTGGTCGAACCGCGGAGCTTCGGGTCGTTGTGAGCAAACACAACGCAGCACGGCGCATCCCGAGCCGCCGCCCACGTCCCGGCTGGGACTCTGCGGGCATGGACATCTCAACGACGGCAGCACCGTCCCGCAGCCGGCGGCTGCTCAGCAAGGTCCCCGAGGTCACGATCTGGTTCTGGATAATCAAGATCCTCTGCACCACGGTCGGTGAGAGCTTCGCCGACTGGATCAACATGGTCCTCGGCGTCGGCCTCATCGCGACGGCTGTGATCTTCATCATCGTCACCGCGGTCGTGCTCGCCGTGCAGATGCGGCTGCGACGCTACGTGCCCGCCGCGTACTGGCTGACTGTCGTGGTGATGAGCGTCACCGGCACCCTGCTCACCGACATCCTCACCGACCAGCTCGGAGTGCCTCTCTGGGCCAGCTCCCTCGTCTTCTCGCTGCTGCTCGTGATCGTGTTCGGCGTCTGGTATTCGAAGGAGCGCACCCTCTCGATCCACAGCATCGACACCACCCCGCGGGAGGCGTTCTATTGGGTCACCGTCCTGGTCACCTTCGCGCTCGGCACCGCCCTCGGCGACTGGACTCTCGAGCTCACCGGCTGGGGCCCTGGCGTCTCGATCCTCCTGCCCCTCACGCTGCTCGCGATCGTCACCGGCCTCTGGCGCTACGGCGCGAACCCGGTCCTCGCGTTCTGGATCGCCTACATCCTCACCCGCCCCCTCGGCGCCAATATCGGCGACTGGCTCGGCCTGTCCCCCGACGAGCAGGGCCTCGGGCTCGGCACCTTCTTCACCAGCATCATCTTCCTGCTCGCGATCCTCGCCACCGTCGTCTACCTCTCCCTCAGCAAGGCCGATGTCGACAAGGGCGCATCCGAGCACTACACCACGCCAGTCGCCCGCGAACGCCGTTCACTCGTCGCCTTCGCGGTCCTCGCCGTCGCCGTCGTCGGGCTGCTCGCCTTCACCAACAGCCAGCCGCACACCAGTCCGGCACCGGAAGGCGCAGCCCCGGCCTGCGATGCGTCGGGAACGCTGTCCGCAGCTGACGCGAAGGCATCCGTTCAGACCGACTTCCCCTCCGCCGACGTGCAGAACTTCCAGACGATCACCGCCGACACCCTCGCCCTCGTCACCAGCGGCGATCAGGCCGGCGCGAAAGCCCGCGCCACCGACCTTGAGACCGCCTGGGACGACGCGGAGCCCGCACTGAGCGCCGCGAACTGCCAGACGTGGACCTACGTCGACCAGCAGATCGACCCCGTTCTCTCCTCCGTCCGCGCCGGCAGCCCCGACCCGGTTGTCGAGAAGACGAGCATCCAGGACCTGCTGACCACTCTCGCCGAACGCTGACATGAGGCGTCAAGGTCTTCTTTTGCGACCCGAATCTGGCCTCCTCCGACCAATTGATCACTGCCGCCCTGCCCTGCCGCCGCCGCATCGGCATCAGCGCGACTCAACACATCGATCGGAACCGGTCGGTGACAAATCGGTCCGCTACTGAACCCATGCTCGAGCTCGTAGACGCACTCCGAGCACACGGGGCTGCCGACCAGGCCGGCGTCCGCGAGGTGCTCCACCCAGGGGTGCGAGCACTCACCACAGACCTCAGCGAGCAGAACCCGGAACCGGGCGCGGCGCGAACGGCGAGCGTCAGCTCGCCGGCGCCACTGCGAGAGGCCGACCATCACGTGAGCGTAGCGAGCGCGCCACCAAGCAATCGCGCGCTTCGCCTCATCCGCATCGCCTCTGGCGTCCCGTTTGGGGATTCCCATACGGACGGTAACTAAGGATCTATCCGGCGGTGATCAGCTCGCCGGGCGCACCGAGAGACGCGAGGTCGACATCGCCCTGTGACGTCAGGAGCTCTCCGCTGATCCCGTCGTAGACGGCGGTGAAGACGTCCACCCGATGGAGGTCGAAGCCATAGGGCACGTCTGTTCTCTCCGCGGGCGCGTGCACGGTCAGCGCCCAGACCGGCTCGTCCTGTGCGACCCAGTAGTGGTCCGCGAGAGCGGGGTCATAAGCGGCGAGCTCCTCGTACGTGGTTCCGACCGCGTAGATCGGGTACTGCTTCTTCTCCTCCGCACTGAGCGTCGAGAGCTGGACTCCGGTGCCGTTAGCCAGGTCGAGCGCCGGGTTCGTCAGCTGCTGGACGTCGATGATCGGCCCCTCAGAGGCGGCGGTGGCGATGGGGGTGCCCGGTGGGCCCTCCGTCGGGACGGTGGGTGTCAGGGACTCCGTCATCTCTGTTGGTTCGGCAGGCGTCTCGGTGGAGATGGGGGTCGTGCTGGCGGTGGCGTCGATGGTGACGGGGCCGGAGCGGATGCGCATCGTCGTGGAGGTCTGGGTGAGGCTGACGTCCTCGGCGCCCAGCACGTCCATGAGCCACTGCTCTCGTTCGTCGGCGGCGTCGAGGCAGCCGACGTACGTCGTCGCGGGGCCTCCGGTGACCACCCATACGGAGGTCTGCAGGCCGGCGGACTGGAGGTCGTAGGTGAGCGTGTTGCAGGGACCGTCGACGCTGAGCTGCGACCGGCCGTCGGTGCCGGTGATGCGAAGGCTGACGGGGTGATCGAGCAGCCATCCGCCTGATCCTTGATCGCCGATGACAGCGGTGGTCTCGTAGACGGGCTTGGTCGCGTCTTCGGCGCTGAGCAGTTCACCCGGCAGCTGCGCCGTCGACGGCGACCCGGGGCTGCTGGCGCTCGTCGCGCATCCACTGGCGAGGAGCGCCGCGGAGAGGCAGAGGGTACTGAGGGCGAGGGTTCTCGTGCGTCTGAAGGTCACTGGTCGACTCCGGTCCGGGTCGTGGGCGGGTTGGTGCAGTCGACTGTGGTGGTCAGTCCCGTGAAGATGTCGATTCGGCCGCCCTCCTGGCACACCTGGGTTCCTGCGAGGGAGAACAAGGCGGCGTCCGTTCCGTCTCCGTTGGTGCCCGCGAGCGCAGCGCACGCCGCGGCGAGCGACGCAGTGAAGTGTTCTGCGGGTGTCTGGATCTCGCCCGACAGGGCAACGCCCTGCCCGTCCGGTTCCCAGCAGGTGACGGGCGCTGCGACCGGAGTGCCGCGCTCGGTCGTCACCGCCGTGAGGACTGCCGCGCTGAGGACGGCGCCGGCGATGCCGGCGAGCGTCACCGCCGCGGCCTGGCGAAGACGTCGGCGGCGGCGGATGCGGTGCGCGAGGCGTGCGCTGATGCGCTCGAGCTGCTCATCGCTCAAGTCACGACTGTCCATGGTCCTCTGTCCGTTCCGTCAGGGCTCTCGTCACCGATGCCCGTGCCCGCGAGAGGCGATTGCGGACCGTCCCGCGGGACAGGCCGAGGGAACGCGCGGCATCGCTGTAGCTGAGGTCGTCCTCGATGCACGCCGTCCAGATCGCGCGGTCCGTCGCGCTCATCTGCTCGACCAGACGTCGCACGTCCAGCAGCCGGTCGCTCGCCTCCGCGTCGACGCCGCGAGAGGCGGTGTCGTCGGAAAGGGGCAGGTGGCGTCGGCGCTGCTCGCGGCGATTGGTCGAGAAGCTGAGGTTGCGTACCGTGACCAGCAGCCAGGGCAGCACCGACTCCCCCACGATGCGCACGCTCGAGCGGCGCTTCCAGAGCAGGAAGAAGCTCTCCTGCACGACGTCCTCCGCATGGCCGGCGTCCGTGAGGAAGCTTCCCGCGGCGCGGTAGACCGCGCGGCCGTGCATCCGGAAGAGAACGTCCAGCGCCGACGGGTCACCGCCGCGAAGACGATCCACCAGCGTCGCCTCAGCAGCACCGACCACCCGACATCACCCCCTCAGTAGTGAATGCCCTCAGAGCACGGTTTCGTCTCAGGCGTCATTAACGAACTTTGTCGGTTCGACAGTGCCTCTGTGACCTATCCCCTACCGGACGCCCGCCAGATCATCATCCGCGCGCGACGGTCGGCCTGGCATCGCGCCGCCGTGATCATCGCTCGGGAGTCGAGGGACGGCCTTAAGGCATGTGGGAGGCGATGGCCGCGAGGGCGAAGCCGACGAGTGCGGTCGGCAACGCCAGGATGCACCAGACGATTTCCCACCCGTGGTGAGCATGGGCCCCGCTTGTCGCGCGAATGACGGTGAGGACCCAGACGCTGATAGCGCTGGTGAGGGCGACGATGCCAGCCGCGAGGAGGAAGGCTTTCCCTGCTGCGGCCTCCTCGTCGGTGGGCATCGATCCCATGCCGATTCCTCTCTCGCTGATGGAGAGGTAGGTCAGCACGACGGGCGCGACGATCATCCCGAGGACGGCGATCGCGGCGATCACCGGACTCAGGGGTCCCTTCCGAGCGACGTCAACCACGCAGTGCACACTATCCGCGCGTCGCTAAGCCCCCGCCTGCGAGCGGGCCGCTCGTCGTCCGGCATGGAGACGCCCTGCCGGACGCCCGCTGGACCATCCCCATACGGGACGCGCACAAGGCGCTCGGGTTCGCGAGACTGAACTGATGTCGGGGTTGCTGGTCATCGATCTCGTGTCGCGCGTGATCAGAGCCCGCCGCGGCCGAGCCGCGACGCACGAGAGGTGACGCGCCCGACGTCGGGAACCAGCACGCCTCATGATCCACGGCGACGGAGGACAGGACATCAACCGGCCGATCTGCGGCGTCGGCTCAGTGCCCAGACGAGCGCGCCCGCGAGGAGCACCGCGCAGGTCAGCCCGGCGACGTGCAGGACGAGCGAGAGCGTCCCGTTCTCGGGGAGCAGGAAGCCGTAGGGCACCCACCCGTCGGTCGCTCCGCGGACGAGCACGACGACGACCCAGACGATCGGGTAGGGCAGGACCACCCACAGTCGGCGCCAGGAGAGCGGTCCGCGGTCGTTGACGACGATCCAGTCGAGGAGGACGAGGGCGGGGAGCGTCACGTGCAGGACGGCGCTGACCCAGGGCGGGGCCGTGCCGGTACCGGGGACGAGGGTGTTGTAGATCACGGCGACGACGATCGAGTAGGCCGTCGCCGCGCCGCGGACGTAGCTCAGCGACACCGGCGTCGGACGGCGGGCGAGCGCGACCGATCCGGCGACGATGAGCACCGCGCTCGCGAAGAGGCTGGTCTGGTTCGTGAAGTAGCCGAAGTAGTCGAACGGATTCGGGTCGCCGGCCACGATGCTCAGCGCGTAGGTGTGGAGGATCACCGCGACCGCGGCTGCACCGACGGCGATGCGCGCTACACCCACGAATGGGCGGGTCGGTGCCGGGGAACTCATCGGGTCAGCCTAGGAGCCGTCGGGCTTCCTGATGACCCGCAGCAGACACTCCTTTTCGGAACGGCGCTGAGTCGCTCAGGCCGAGAGGCGACCACCAGGAAAGTGGTGACGTCGCTCAGCCTGATCCGGTGGGGACGTTCTCGAAAGTGCGCAGCACGGTCGCGATCGCGGCATGCCTAGTGGTCATGACGGGATGCACGGCGCAGCCTGCACCACCGACTCCGCCACCGGCGACGAACACCGAAGACGGCTCCACCTCTCCACTGACCGGCGATCTAGGCGTGGCGACCTTCACCGGGAACGACGGGACCACCGGCGCCGTCCAGTTGAGCGCGGCGGACGGCCGACTGGCCCTGACATCCGACGAGCTCGTCATCCCCGCCGCGTCCTCCGGTCCCGACGATTCGGCATGACGGCCGACGACCTGTTCTACCTCAACCCGTTCCGGTTCCCCTCGGACGAGATCCTCCGCGTCGGTGAGGACCTGAATCTCACCGTTGCCGCCCGATGACCGCGAGCCACTCGGTCGCCCTCGACGGAGGAGCGTGATGGTCGCCGTATCGGCCGCGGCGCTCTTCCTGCCCCAGCTGCGAATGCTGCCGCGGCCCGTCATCGACCAGGAGCACCCGTGTTTCTAGCGTTCCTCGCTGGCGCCCCGGCCGTCATCGGAATCCTGTGGCTCGTCAACCTCTCAGGCGATGGGTCCCAAGAGAAGGTGCGGCGGGACACCTGCATCGGCGCTCTCGTCGTCAGCCTGCTGTTCATCGTCGGAGCCGTCGTCGACTGGTTCGTGCCGGTGGAGAAGAGCAACGATGCTCAGGGATCGTTCGGCGGTTCCGCCTTCGCCGTCGCTGCGCTGGTCGTCAGCGGCATCCTCGGCCTCCTCCTCACCTTCATCCTCTGGCTCACGATGCCAAGAGGGACAAGGTTGGAGCGCGACTGATGTCCGGCGCTGCTCGCACGACGATTTGATCGACAGGCGTTCACACCACTGACCCCGCGGAGACACTTCGACAAGGCGATGAGAATCGCGCCCTGCGTAGGCTGAGCGACAGTTCGACGGACGGAGCAGCGCACACCATGACATACACGAACGCGATCGGCCGGCTATCCGTCAAGGCCGCTGCGACCGGGCTCGTTCTGGCCCTGGCCGGGTGCACGGCACCCCTCGATGGAACCGCCGTCGCCAGCCCCTCGGCGACGTCCGCCGCTCCCAGCCTTCCTACGAACATCCCCACGGATGACTCTGATGCAACGGACGCTCCCGCCGCCCAGTCGCTTCTGGAGCAGCTGCCCATCCGCACGTCACTCGAGAGCGTGTCCAACGATGCGAGCGGCGATCTCCTGATCGAGGAGCGAGAGGACGGGACAGTGTGGCTGTCCTTCAGCGGGCTGAACCTGACCGGAGCAGTGGAACCGCGAGTCCTTCTCACGAGCGCTCCCCTCGAGGACAACGACGGCGAGTTGAGGTTCCCTGCGGACGTCGGAAGCGAGGTCGGCTCGCTGACAGCGGATGCTGATCAGGAATTGCAGATCATCGATCCCGACACGATCGGCAGCATCGAGAGCGTCCTCATCCTGGGTGTCGGTGATCCCGGCACCCGCCAGCTCGCAGCCGCTCGAGTGCCGCCCTCCAGCACGGAACAGTGACGCCGCTGCGCCGCGAACGGGCATCGCCCGGCATCGCTGCCAGCACCCGCGTCGCCCCAGGAGCATCACGAGCGCCCCGACTCGTCGTGGAACGCGCACGAGCTCTCATGGTGTTCTCCGCGTGAATCACCGGTCATCGATTCGTAAGGAACGCGATCCGCGCACTCCGGTTGCGATGCTCGCTGTGGCCGCCGTCGGCGTGCATCTAGTTCCCGGCTTCCTACTCGTCCACGCGTTCCACATCGGGCTCTTCGGAATCGACATCGGAGCAGGAGCCGCCTACCCGAGCAGTCACGACGTTCCCCGAGCCCGCTTTGAAGCAGACCTGGACCACGTTCTTCGCTGGCCGAGTGAACGCACGCGAAGCGTGGGCCGGCTCGTCGGCGCACTCCGGCAGCCTTTTCGAGAGGAACGCCTGACACGCTGAACGTCCGCACCCGGTAGACCATCCCCTACTGGGACGGCGACTCGCCGCGCGATGGCGTCCCGACGTCATCGCGGCCGACGCCGGAGTCGGGGACAGTCAGCGTGTCGGAAGCGAGTTCGATGGCTTGCTCGCGGGTGAGGTGCTGCGGGAAGTTCACATGAGCGAACCGGCCCGTGGGATCGTCCGAAGAGGACGGCATCGAGACACTGCTTCCCTGGAGGAACGTCACGATCGCGTCCTGGGTGGGGTCGGTGGTGACTCGGCCCAGCCTGTCGCGCAGTTCGAGGAGCACCTTCTGGCCTGGCACCGACACCTCGAGGACGACCTGTTTCGACCGACCGGTCTCGATCCTCCGTGCCGTGGTGAACGACGCGAAGGGCGTGACCCGCGAGCGCACGCGAACCGTCTCGGCTGACAGGTCGGCGTACGGTGCAGGTTGGCGAATCGCGTGCACGACGAGCGGCAGAACGTTCAACACGACGAGCGCACCGACGAGTACCGCCAAGCGAGCAGCAAGGTGAACGGCGTCCGGGTCCAGTGCGTCGAAGATGACGTTGCCGCCGATGATCGCAACGACAGTGACTCCGATGAGAACACGCTCCGTCGGCGCTCCTGCGCGACTGAACCAGTTCCATTGAGTGAGTCGCACCTCGTACGCCGAGCGTCCACCTCTGAACCCTGCCGCCATCGCTCACCCCTTCCGTTTCGTTCAGCCTGTCCTACGGCCTGCGGTACTGGCCACTGGACGCTCAACCCCGACCGACGATCCTCAATCGAGACGGCGTTCTCTTGCCATGAAGCTCGAAGGGCCTCGTGACTCGCACCGACGAGCAGGTGCGAGAAGGTCACTCCTGAGCACTGACGAGGAGCGGTGGAACCACACGGGGCTGATTCGAGTGTTCACCATCACCGCGTGCGCCTCTCTCGCCGCCGCCATCGCGTTCATGATCCTCGAGCTCACGACGGACCTCGACGCCGCGACGGGCGCGTTCATCTTCCTGACGCTGTTTGTCCTGAATGTCGGGCTGATTCTCGCCCGGCGACGACAGGAGGTTGCAACGGACACACCGGTCGTTCCCTTCTGAAGCGCACTGCTCCGTATGGGGATCCTTCAGCGGAACGATCAGGCGTTCGGTGCGGGTGCGAGTGTTGCGCTTCCGGAGACGACCATCCAGCGCCCGGCGATTCGTCGCCATGCGCGGACGTAGTGAAGCCGAGCCTCGATCCGTGTGCCGTGGTCGATCACAACGACGTCTACGACGGACGTGGTCTGGGCGCCGCCGGCAGAGGCCAGCGTGCTGCGACTGATTTCATCGATCGACTCGAACTTCGTTGTGCCCGACGAATGTGCTCCGAGATCTTCGTCCCGGCTGATGATCGAGCCTTCGGGTGTCGTGAAGATCAGCTCGGGTGCGAGCAGTCGACCAAGCGCATCGACGTCACTTGCGCGCATCGCGTCCAGCAATCGATCCTCGGCAGCATCGACGGTTTCGTGGAGCATGGACGGGAACGACATCCGGAAAGAGTATCTCTGCTCGTTGCGCGGCCTGCGTCCGTAGGGGGATCGGGTGCCGGGACCCTCTTCTCTCAGGCAGGCGTGTCGGAGCTCGATACTGATGTCATGGCATCACCGCTCGTCTCCGACGTCGCTCACTCCGGTCTCACCGTGGCCGACCTCGACGACGCGCTGGTGCTGTGGTGCTCCGGTCTCGGGTTCGTGCTCGAGCGCACCTTCACGCTCGACGTCGACGTCACGGCGGCGACCACCGGCGTCCGTGGAGCCGTGATCCGCGCAGCGACGGTGACCCTCGGCCCCCACCGGGTGGAGCTGCTGCAGTACGACCCGCCCCGACAGCTCGAGTCCGCCGGCTCGCCCGCACAGGTCGGCACGGTGCACATCGCGCTCACGGTCTCGGACCTCGATCGTGTCCTCGAGCTCTGCGCTGGACACGGCTGGAGACCGGTGGGGACACCTCACCGGATGACCGGTGGCGCCCGAGCCGGCACGCGCATCATCTACCTCGAAGGTGCCCTCGGTGGATTCCTCGAACTGATCGCGCCCCCGCAGCTCCCGTAGTCCGCGTCGGCCGATCGCGTCGAGGGCCCGATCTCTCAGCCCGCCAACCTCGCCATCCACTCCTCCACCGCGTCGGGCGTGCGCGGCATCGCCGCCGAGAGCAGGATCGACGACGTCTCCGTGACCACGAGGTCGTCCTCGATCCGGATGCCCAGCCCCCGCAGCTCGGCGGGGACCGTCAGGTCGCCCCGCTGGAAGTAGAGGCCCGGTTCCACGGTGAGCGTGTGGCCGGCCGCGAGCACTCCGCCGAGGTACGTCTCGTGCGGAGCGTGGTTGCAGTCGTGCACGTCCATCCCGAGCATGTGCCCGGCGCGGGAGATGCTCCACCGGCGGTGGTACGACGCGGACGGGGCCATGGCCTCGTCGACCGAGCAGCGGATCAGGCCGAGGTCGATCAGCCCCTCGGTGAGGGCTCTCCCGCACGCGTCCTGGTAGTCCTGGAAGCGCACTCCCGCGCGCAGGGAGTCGATGCCGGCCTGCTGCGCGCGCAGCACGATCGAGTACACGTCCCGCTGCAGCGGAGTGAACTCTCCGCTGACCGGGAAGGTGCGGGTGATGTCGGCGGCGTAGAGCGAGGGCAGCTCCACTCCCATGTCCATCAGGACGAGGTCGCCGTCGGCGAGGGGCCCGGTGTTCCGCGTGTAGTGCAGGGTCGTGGCGTGCGCTCCCGAGGCGACGACCGATCCGTAGGCCGGCCCCTGTCCCTCGACCAGGGCGCGGCGGGCGAAGGTGCCCTCGAGGTAGCGCTCGCCGCGGGGCATCGCGCGGGCGACCGGCCACGCCTCGAGGCAGTCGTCGAATCCCCGCGCCGTGCCGTCGACGGCGAGCTGCAGCCGTCCGATCTCCCAGTCGTTCTTGATCAGGCGCAGCTCGTCGAGCGTCGCCTTGAGCACGAGGTGCGGTCCGAGCTCCGGCCCGCAGATGCTCCGCACCAGCTCGTCGACGCTCTCGTCGAGGGTGGGCAGCACGCGGATGCGCCGGGCCCGCCGCGCGGCCCGCTCCACGTCGCGCGTGAAGTCGGCCAGCGGCCGGGTCTCGACGCCCAGCGCCGCCTGCGTCTCGGCGAGCGACGGCCGCGGCCCGACCCAGAGGTCGCCGAGGGCGTCGTTCTGCCAGAACTCGTCGCCGTCGCGGCCGGAGGGAGCCCGCAGGTACAGGATCGAGCCGGCCTCCCCTCCCGTCGTGTCGACGACGAGCACGCTCTCGGCGACTCCGTTGCCCGTCAGCCACACGTGGTCGGTACCCGGGCGGAAGCGGTGGTCGCTGTCGTTCGAGCGCACCCGCGGCAGGCCGGCGGGGATGATCAGCAGCTCGGCGGGCAGCGCCTGCGCCAGTCGCGACCGGCGCTCCGCGGTGTAGGCGAGCACCGGGTCGTCGGGGTCGATCACCGGCTCCGGATCGGCCCAGCCGGCGGTCATGAACGCGCCGTCCCCGGGGAGCGGGCTGCGGTTCACGGCCCTCGGCATGCTCCAGAGAGCGGACTCCTCGGCCCGGGCCTCCTCCACCGCGCTCACGCGCCCGTCCGCTCCAGCGCGTCGGGCAGCTCCTCGAGCCAGGCCGCCCGGTCGGAGTCGAGCGGGGCCAGCGGCAGCCGCCCCAGCCCGTCCGGCAGCGGGATCGCCGCGAGCAGCGCCCGCGTGTACGGGTGCAGCGGGCTCTGCCACACCGTCTCGGTGTCCCCCGACTCCACGACCCGGCCGCGGTACATCACGAGCACCCGGTCGGCGATGCGCCGGACCACCGAGAGGTCGTGCGAGATGAACAGCATGCCCGCGCCGGCCTCGACGCTGAGCGAGCGCATCAGCGCGGCGACGCTCGTCTGGGTCGAGGCGTCGAGGGCCGAGATCGGCTCGTCGGCCACGAGCATCCGCGGCCGCGCCGCGAGGGCCCGCGCGATGGCGATGCGCTGCTTCTGGCCGCCGGAGAACTCGTGCGGGAACCGGCTCGCCATCGCCGGGTCGAGCCCGACGCGGCGCAGCCAGTCGGCCGGATCCGAGCCCTCGGCGCCCCGGGCGAGCGCCGCCCGGACGCCGTCGCCGATCTGCTCGCCGATGCGGCGACGGGGGTTGAGCGAGGAGTTCGGGTCCTGGAAGACCATCTGCACGCCGGTCATCGCCGGACTGCGCCGACGGAGTCCGAGCGCGGGCACGTCGACGCCGTTCAGGCGAACATCGCCGCCGCGGCGCTTCTCGATGCCGACCACCGCGCGCGCGAGGCTCGACTTTCCGCAGCCGCTCTCGCCGACCAGCGCCACGACCTCGCCGGCCGCCACCCGGAAGCCGACCCCGTCGACGGCACGCAACGGCGGTCGCCGCCCGTACTCGACCACGATGCCATCGGCCTCGAGAACCACTCCCGCGCTCATCGCGCACCCCTCTCGACGTCGCCTGCCGTGGCCGCGCCCGGATCGTCCGCGGCGGCGGCCCTCTCGTGCCCCTCGACGAGCTCGGCGACCAGCTCCTCCGGGCTCTCCTCGAAGCTCGAGCCGGGCAGAGCCGCGAGCAGCGCCCGCGTGTACTCGTCCTCGGGTGCGGTGAACAGCCGCTCGCGCGGAGCCGACTCCACGACGAGCCCCCGGCGCATCACCGTCACCTCGTCGGCCACGGCGCTCATCACGCCGAGGTCGTGGGTGACGAGCAGGATGCTCAGCCCGCCGTCGTCGACCAGCTCCCGCAGCAGCTGCAGCACTCCGGCCTGCACGGTCACGTCGAGCGCGGTCGTCGGCTCGTCGGCCAGCAGCACGGAGGGCTCGCACGCGAGCGCCACCGCGATCACGATGCGCTGCCGCTGACCACCGGAGAACTGGTGGGGGTAGCGCCCGAGGGAGGCCCGGGCGTCCGGCACCCGCACCCGCTCGAGCAGGGCCTCGGCCCTGGACCGCGCGGCCTCCTTGCCGAGACCGAGGTGGTGGCGCAGGTGGTCGGTGAGCTGGCGGCCCACGGTGAGCTGCGGGTGCAGGCTCGTCGACGGGTCCTGGAAGACCATGGCGACCCGGCGTCCGCGCACCGCGCCGAGCACCTGCCGGGACGCGCCGACGAGCTCCGTCGTGCCGTCGCCGGTGTCGTCGGCGAGGCGGATGCTCCCGCTGGCCGTCATCGATCCGGGCAGCAGTCCGAGCACCGCCAGGGCGGTCATGGTCTTGCCCGAGCCGGACTCGCCGGCGAGACCGTGGATGCCGCCGCGGCGCAGCGCCAGATCGATGCCGTCCACGACGGCGTGGCTGCGGGTGCGGATGCGCAGCCCGCTGATGGTCAGTGCGTCGCTCACAGCGTGGCGCCTCCTCCGCGGATCGTCTGCGACCGCGGGTCCAGGGCGTCGCGCAGGGCGTCGCCGACGAAGTTGAACGCGATGACGACGGTGAGGATGGCCAGGCCCGGGAAGACCCCGATCCACCACGCATCGAAATTCTGGATGGCGTCCGACACCATCGAGCCCCACTCGGCGGTCGGCGGCTTCGCGCCGAGCCCGAGGAACGACAGGCCCGACAGCAGGAGGATGGCCGTGCCGATGTCGAGGCTCGCGAGGACGAGCACCGGGCCGACGATGTTGGGCGCGATGTCGCGGACGAGGGAGCGCAGCGGCGAGAAGCCGAGCAGCTGGCCGGACACGACGTAGTTCGACGAGCGGAGGCCGAGGACAAGACCGCGGGTCAGCCGGGCGTAGGACGGCCACGACACGATCAGCGCCGCGAGCACCGCGTTCAGGAGCGACGCTCCGAGCGCGGCCGCGATCACCATCGCCAGGATGACCGTGGGGAACGCCATCACGAGATCGGTGATGCGCATCGCGACCTCGTCGACCGCACGGCCGAAGAATCCGGCGACGGATCCGACGATCGCGCCGATCAGCACCGACATCACGACGAGCAGCAGGGCGAGCGGGATCGTGACCCGGGCCCCCCAGATCACCCGCGAGAACACGTCCCGGCCGAGCGCGTCGGTCCCCATCAGCGTGCCCTCGCCGGGCGCCTGGAGGAGGGGCAGGTCCTGCGCGAGCGGATCGTGCGGGGCGATGACGGGGGCGAGCACGGCGATGAGGATCCAGAGCACGCCGACGGCGGCGCCGAGGAGTCCGAGCGGCGCCGACCAGCGACCCAGGCGCAGGCGGGGGCGGCGCAGGCGGAGGCCGGGGGCGGCGACCGGGTCGAGCACTCCGGCACCGACGCCGTCGCGCGGACCGGCAGGAGCGCCGTCGCGCGGGTCGGACCGGGTGGTTCGCGGATCCGTCACGAGGCCAGCCTCACTCTCGGGTCGAGCACGCCGTACAGCAGGTCGACGATCAGGTTCACGAGCAGGTACATCACGCCGATGAGCAGGCCGACGCCCATGATGCCGCGCAGGTCGAGGTGCGACGCGGCCTGGTAGGCGTAGGAGCCGATCCCGGGCCAGCCGAAGACCGCCTCGACGAGCACGGTGCCGCTGAGCAGGCTGCCGAAGGCGAGGCCCACGACGGTGAGGATCGGGATGCTCGCCCCGCGCAGCACGTAGGAGAAGGTGACCGCGCGGTTCGGCAGCCCCTTCGCGCGGGCGGCCCGCACGTAGTCCTGGTCGAGGATCTCGAGCACCGCGGTGCGCACGAACCGGGTCAGCAGGCCCACCGTGTAGAGCGTCAGGACGAGGACGGGGAGGAAGAGGTGCGACGCCGCGTCGAGGAAGGTGTCGAGCTGGCCGGCGAGCAGGGCGTCGACCGTGTAGAGGCCCGTCACCGTCGGCGGCGTGGTGAAGTCGCTGCTCAGCCGGCCGGATCCCGGCGCGATCCGGAGCTGGAAGTAGAGGACGTAGTAGAGGACCAGCGCGAGCCAGAAGGTCGGCACGCTGAGGCCGGCCAGCGACACGACGCGCAGAACGTGGTCGGAGGCCCTGCCGCGCCGGTAGGCGGCGACGGTGCCGAACAGCACGCCGACGATCACGCTGAGCACGATGGCGCCGAAGGCGATCTCGAGGGTGGCCGGCAGCGCCTTCGCCAGGTCGGCGACCACCGGGTTGTGCGTGGTGGTGGAGACGCCGAGGTCGCCGTGCAGCAGGTTGCCGAGGTAGGTGAAGTACTGCACGACGAGGGGCTGGTCGAGACCGTACTGGGCGCGGAACTGCGCGACGATCTCCGGATCCTCCGCAGCGCGCTGGCCGAGGGCGGCCGCCACGGGGTCGCCCGGCACGAGGTTGGTCAGGATGAAGGTGACGAGGGTCACGCCCACCACCAGCAGCAGCGAGGTGAGCACGCGGCGCAGCGCGTAGCGGAGGAACGGGTGGGCCGCCCGGCCCCCGCGCTGACGCGGGGTCCGGACGGCCGTCGTGGTGGTGGACACGGGCTACTGCGCGGCGAGGGCCGCGATGTCGATGGTCCACACCGCGTTGTAGACGACACCCGAGACGTCCTTCGCCGCGGCGATGTTGTTGCCGGGCTGGAGCAGCGGGATGAAGGGGCCGTCGGCGTTCAGCGCGGTCTGCAGCTCCTCGAAGCGCGACTGGCGCTCGTCGTCGCTGCCGCCGGTGGCCGCGGCGTCGGCCAGCGCCGAGATCGCGGGGGCCGCACCGTCGGTCCAGCCGGAGCGGAGGCCCACGACGTCGCCCGGGGTGAAGACGAGGTAGTCGCTCGGGTCCGGGTAGTCCGGGCCCCAGTACCAGAGGCCCATGGTCTCGGTGCCGTTGCGGTAGGCGTCGAGCTCGGTGGCGACGGGGGCCGGGGCGAGCTCGACGGTGATGCCGGCGTCCTTCAGCTGCGACTGGATGCGCTGCGCGATGGTCGGGAAGTCGATGCCGTTCAGGCTGATGTCGCTCGGGAAGTTGAGCGTCACGGACTCGCCGGCGTAGCCGCTCTTCGCGAGGTCCGCCTTCGCGGCGTCGAGGTCCTGGGTGAGCGCGCCGCTCTCGGGCAGGGCGCCGAGCAGCATGCTCGGGATGACGCCGGACGCCTGGGCGGTGCCGTTGCCGGCGATCGAGACGAGGTCGTCGTAGTCGACGGCCTCCTTCACGGCCTTCACGAAGTCGGGGTTCGACGTGATCGCCGAGACGCTCGGGTTCTGGTTGAGCAGCAGGAAGATCACGTTCGCCGACGGGTCGCTGGTCACCGCGACCGAGTCGCCGAGCGCCTCCGCCTGAGTGCCCGAGAGGTCCAGCGCCACATCGGCGCTGCCGCCCTCGACGTTGATCTTCTGGGTCGCGCCCTCGACGTTCTGGATGACCACGCGGCCGTAGCCCGGGGCGTCGCCGTCGTAGTTCTCGTTCGCGGTCAGCACGACCTGCGAGGCGAGGTCGAGCGTGTCGAGCACGTACGGGCCGGAGCCGGCGGAGGTGGTGTTGAGGAACGTCTCGGCGGTGTCGGTCTCGTCGGTGGTGCCGCCGTTCTCCTTCACGACCTTCGAGTTCAGGATGCCGAGCGCCGGGTTCGCCAGGATCGCCGGCAGGGCGGGCGTGGGGTTCTCGGTGGTCAGCACCACCGTCGTGTCGTCCTTCTTCGTGACGGTGACGCCGTCGAGGAGGAACGAGGGGTTGCCCTTGAGGCCGATCACGCGCTGCAGCGAGAACACCACGTCGTCGGCGGTCATCGCGGTGCCGTCCGAGAAGGTGTGCTCGCCGTTCAGGGTGAGGGTGAAGGTCTTCGCGTCGTCGGACTGCTCGAGGCTCGCGAGGCCGTCGACGACCTGCGAGACGTCGCCGCCCTCGAAGGTGAGGAGGGTCTCGTAGAGCGCCTTGTCGACCATCTGGCCGGTCGGCTCGTACATGCGGCCCGGGTCGGCGGTCTTCAGGTCGAACGCCTTGTTGATGGTGAGCGTCGCGCTGCTGCCGTCGGCGGTGTCGACGCGGCCCGAGGAGCAGCCCGCCACCAGAAGGGCGAGGGAGACCGCCGCAGCGGCGATCACCACTCGCGTCGGGGCGGAGCGCGGGGTGCGGGTGGAGCGGACAACCATGGAGGCCTCCTGGCGAGGGTTCGGCTGGACGTGTTGCGAAACGATGGCACATCGCGACGCACTCCGTTTCCAGAGGGCCGCTATCGTGGACGAACTGCCGCCCGCAGCGACGAAGGAGTGGATTATGTCGATCACCGATCCGGCCGCCGGTGCGGTCGCTGGACAAAGCGCGGGCGGGCTCGACGACCTCAATCTGCGCATCCTCGCCGTCCTGCGCGAGAACGGGCGCATCTCGATGTCCGCCCTGGCCGAGCGGGTGAACGTCTCGCGGGCGAGCGTCTACAACCGGGTCGAGCAGCTGACCGCATCCGGCGTCATCACCGGATTCTCGGCCCTGGTCGATCCGGGAAAGGTGGGGCTCGACGTCTGCGCCCTGGTGTTCGTGACGGTGCATCCGCAGTCGTGGCACCGGTTCCGCGAGGGCATCCTCCAGATGCCCGACGTGGAGTACTGCTGCATCACGACCGGCGAGCACGACGCGATGCTCCTGGTCCGCTCGCTCGACATCGGCGGCGTGCACGACTTCGTCACCGGCGTGGTCGCGGCCCGGCCCGAGGTGAAGTCGGTGGTCTCGGTCGTCGTGCTCGACGAGGTGGTGCGCAAGGCCTATCTGCTGCCCTCCGACATCCCCGACCGCTCCGGATCGACGAACCGGCTCGGCATGACGCGGTTCACCACCGCGGGGAACGGCCGCGACGCGGCGCGCTGAGCGTCAGACCTCGACGCAGATGCTGACGTGGTCGTCGCCGTCGATCTCGAACTCCTCGACGAGCCGCAGCAGGCCCTCGCCGTCGAGCTCGACGCGGCTGCCGCCGGTGCCGCTGACCACGGTCCCGCCGTCGAGCAGCTGGTGCACGAACGAGACCTGCAGCGCGTCGCCGGTGCGCGTGCCCACGAACCGGCCGAAGGTCACGGTGTCGCCGACGTAGTCGCCCCAGACCACTCCGTCGCGCTCGGAGTAGTGGAATCGCGACGGCGACCCGGGGTCGACCGCGCTGTTGGTCGAGGAGGTCATCACGAACTCGCGGCCGTCGAGACTGGGGGCGGTGGTGGCGTCGTTCACGTCATGGAGTATGCCGGAGAGGTCGAGGTGTCCTGGCCGCGGGCCGATTTCGTCTCATCCTTCGGGTGGCGAACCCGTGGAACTGGACGAAAGTGTCGTCACGGCGTCCCTCCACGGTTCATTCGTCTGCGGTCGCGGACCGACCGACGTCGCTCGGATCGCGCCGAAGGCCCTCCGGCGTGGAGCGGGCGACTCCACGGACAGGACGTCGTCCGGTGTCTGCGAGGCGTCCGGACCTCCCCGGCCGCCTCGATGCTCCAGCGATTCGTCCGCGATCGGATTCTTTCCCGTACTCTCAAAACCCGTACGGGGAATGAATCGGGGCTCATTCGCATCCGATTCGAATTCAGCATCTTGGGGGCGCAATGGATCCGCAGCAATCGGTGAACAGTGATCGCGCCGTGTGCGCCAACGCGAGGAGCGACGGATGACGGGATCGAGCACGGCAGGGGCCGTCGTGAAGCGCCCCGAGTCGCGAGAGTGGATCGACTTCGCCAAGGGCGTCGCGATCAGTCTCGTCGTGCTCTACCACTCGTCGTTGTTCCTGGGATTCTTCGGCCTCGAGGGGTACGTCCCGAAGCTCCGCACTGTGCTGCTCTACTTCCCCATGCCCGTGTTCTTCTTCATCGCGGGCCTCACGGCCGCCCGGATGCTGACGTGGACGTTCGCCGAGCTGTGGCGCCGCCGGGTCCTCGCGCTGGTGTACCTCTATCTGCTGTGGTCGTTCATCCGAGTCGTCTTCTACCTCATCGTCCCGTTCTCACGGTCGGAGGCCACCTCACCGACGGACCCGCTCAACGTGCTGGTGCTCCCCATCCTGCCGTCGAGCAGCTACTGGTTCATCTGGGCTCTCGCGATCTTCAGCATCCTCGCCTGGGCGATCCGCAAGGTGCCCCGGTGGATCCAGCTCTCTGTGGCCGGGCTGCTGTCCGTCGCGTCCACGACCACGGGCCTGCTGGACACCGACAACATCGGCTGGGACCGGGTGCTCCAGAACTTCATCTTCTTCCTCGTGGCGATGTTCATCCCCCGCACGTTCTACCGCTTCGCCGCCCGCGTGAAGGTCTGGCAGGCGCTCGCGCTCGCAGTGTCCTACATCGGCATCATCGCGGTGATCGTCGCCTTCGACGCCAACCGCATTCCGGGCGTCATCCTGATCGCCAGTTCGGTCGCGATCGTCCTGGGCATCGCCGGCTCCCAGTACCTCGTCAAGGTCCGCGCACTGAAGATCTTCGTCACCATGGGGCAGCAGAGCTTCCAGATCTATCTCCTGCACCTCTTCGTGATCGCTGTCGTCGTCGCGTTCGTCCCCCTGCTCGGCGAGACGAATGTCCCGACCGGCCCGGCGACGGTCTTCCCGTTCGCCCTGACGGTGTTCTCCCTCTGGGCGTCGCTGTTCCTCTTCCAGTCGCTGCGGCGCTTCTCCTGGTTGTGGGTGAGCCCGTTCAGCACCGGCAAGTCCCAGAAGAAGCGCCTCGCCGCCAAGGAGGCGAGATCGGCCGCGGTCCAGCCCACCGCGGTCGAGTCCGCAGCTCCTGTCGCCCCGGCCGATGAGCCCGCTGACGCGGGGACTGCGGGCAGACCGGAGAAGGACTGACCGGCGAGCACCTCCCGGGCGACTCCCCGGGCGACCCTTCTGCAGGCCCGAGTCGTCTCGGGCGCTGGTGAGTCCGCCTCAGACCGGGCCGGCCCGCGCTGCTCGGTCTCGGGTGAGCCGAGGGAGCAGTCGGACGAGGACGACCATGCCGACGAGTTCCACGAGGGTCTGCGTGACGACGACGACGGGCGCGAGCGACAGCGGTGCCGGGAGCGCGAGTGCGAGGGGCAGCACGACGAGCGAGTTGCGGGTCGCGCCGCTGAACACGAGGGCGCGCGTCGCGGGCACGTCGAGTCGGAAGACGCGTCCACCACCCAGCCCCAGAGCGGTCATGACCACGAGGAATCCCGCGTAGAGCGGGACGAGAACGAGAAGCCGGCCGGCCGAGGCGCCCACGGCGCCGGACTGGGAGGCGACGACGGTGAAGAGCGTGGCCGTCATGAGCGGCACCATGAGCCCGAGCATCGTGGACTCGACGATCCGGCCGGACACGTGTCGGCGCGCCAGGGCCTGCACCAGCCCGGCCGCGGACAGCGGCACCACGATCAGCAGCAGGAACGCCCGCGCGAACGGACCGGCGTCGACCACCGCCACCCCCGCAGGACCGATGAAGAGCACCAGATACACGGGGAGGAGGAGGATCTGCGCGAGCATCAGCAGCGGTGCGGCGGCGAGCAGCCGCTCGGACGCCCCTCCGGCGAGCCCGGCGAACACGATCACGTAGTCGATGCACGGCGTCAGGAGCACCAGGAGGACCCCGAACAGCAGCACCGGAGTGTCGGCGACGAATCGGGACAGCCCGTAGGCGACGAGCGGCACGACGACGAAGTTCAGCACCCCGACCGCGGCGAGGAAGCGGCCGTCGCGCAGAGACCGTCCGATCGCGGCGAACGGGACACCGAGGAACGTGGCGAACAGCAGCAGCGCGAGCACCGGTTCGATCGCGACCTCGAGGTGGTGCGCGGCGGGCAGCAGCAGTCCGAGAGCGGCGCCGGCGGCGATCGCGGCGAGGTAGAGCGGGATCTGGCGGTGCTCGAGCCAGGCGACGAGCGCTCTCACGACAGCAGGCCGGCGAGAAGGAGGGGCACGGGTGCAACGGTAGAGGCTCGCCGCCCGGCTCACCGCCGTGGCCGAGACCACCCGCGAACTGCCGGCGCTGACCTGATCGCGCGTCGAGCGGAAGCACCGCCGCACAGTGAGTCCGCTGACGACCGCGACCTGGCGCGCCCGGGCGGATGATGGTCGGGTGAACCGCACCGATCGTCTGTACGGGCTCGTCGAGGAGCTGCGGGCGGTCTCGCCCCGGCCGCGGAGCGCGCGCCGTCTCGCCGAGCGGTTCGAGGTGTCGGTGCGGACCATCGAGCGGGACCTGTCCGCGCTGCAGCAGGCGGGTCTGCCGATCTGGGCGGAGCCCGGCCGCACGGGCGGCTACGTCATCGACGCGTCCGCGACCCTCGGGCCGGCCGGATTCACGGTGGAGGAGGCCGTCGCCGTGCTGATCGGCCTCAGCGCGCTGCAGCGCAGTCCGTTCCGGCAGGCAGCAAGGACCGCTGCCCGGAAGACGCTCGCGGTCCTGCCGGACGACGTGTCCGCCCGCGCCGGGGCGCGGTCGCCTCCCGGGTGCACTTCCTCGAGAGCGAGGAGGAGGCGGTCGTCCCGGCGGAGTTCGCGACGGCCCTCCGAGCGGATCGTGTCGTCCGGCTCCGCTACCGCGACAGCAGCGGTGCGGAGTCGGTCCGCGACGTCGAACCGCTGGGCTCGATCGGGAAGGAGGAGCACTGGTACCTGATCGCGTGGTGCCGGCTGCGCGAGGGGGTCCGGGCGTTCCGCGGCGACCGGATGCTGTCGGTCGAGGTGACCGACGAGCGGCCTCCGCAGCGCACCCTCCGAGCCGAGGACCTCGCGCTCCAGTACGGACGACTGCGGTCCGTCGTCGACGACTGACCCGCTCCGGGGACGGCCGCCGCGGACCTCGCGGAGTCCCGGACGATCTTCGGAAACACCGACAGGACGGTGTCGCGACGACCGGCGAGCCTGGTGCCATCACCTCATCCCGGCCCTGAAGGAGCCCCATGTCGTTCACCTCCCTCCGCATCGTCACCGACGACCTCGACGGCCTCGTCGCCTTCTACGAGCAGGTCGTCGGCCGACCGGCCGAGCGCCCGGCGCCGGTCTTCGCGCAGTTCACGGGAGCGGGTGCGACCCTCGCGATCGCCCGCACCTCGACGGTCGCGATGCTCGGCGGCGCCGTCATCCCCGCGTCGAACCGCTCCGCGCTGCTCGAGTTCGAGGTGCCCGACGTCGACCGCGCCTTCGCCGAGCTCGCACCCCGGAGCGAGGACGTGGTGCTCCCGCCGAGCACCATGCCGTGGGGCAACCGCTCCGCCCTCGTCCGCGACCCGGACGGGAACGTCGTCAATCTGTTCAGCAGGCCCGCCGGCTGATCGGGCGCGTTCCGTCGGCCGCGCCCGCTGGGCCCTGCCCGAGTGGCGGCCCGACGACCGGAGTGGGTCGCGACGCGTTTCAGAGAGCCGTTCCCCGCCGGGACGGCGTCATGACGCGCTGCCGGGCGCTGCGAGCTCGCCCGTGAGGTACTGCGCTCGACCGAAGCCGAAGGACCAGTCCGCCGCGGTGTTCTCGACGAAGCCGACGACGAGGTCGGCGCCGTCGACGCCGATCTCCTCCAGCGCGGCGGCGAGTGCGGCGAAGAACGTCTGCTTCTCGTCCGTGGTGCGCCCGGTCTGAGTGAAGATCTGGATGACCACGACCTGCTCGGACCTCTCGATGCCGAGACCGACGTCGAGGGCGGTGAGCCGGCCGGGCTTGTGCTCGGTGACGATCTGGAAGCGGTCGCGCTCCGGGAGGCCGTAGACCTCGACGAGGGTGCGCATCAGCGCGTCGCCGAGTGCGGTGATCTGCTGGTCGGAGCGGCCCTCGATCAGGTCGATGCGGATGAGCGGCATGGTGATTCCTTCGGGTCCGGGGAGGTCGTCGCACCGTAGCGTGCGGCCTGCGCCGACCTCTGCCCCTCCCCTGCGTCTCCTCTCAGCCGGGCGGCGTCGGAAGGATCGGGCAGCCTCTCCTTGCTGGCGCGTCAGCGGGGCTGGTGCTTGCATGGCCCTCATGTCGACCCCGTCCGCGCCTCCGCCCTCCTCGCCCCGCGCGGAACCTCACGACGGTGCGATCTCGGGGCGGCTGAACTGGTTGCGGGCGGGCGTGCTCGGCGCGAACGACGGAATCGTCTCGGTCGCCGCTCTCGTCGTGGGCGTCGCCGGCGCCACGACCGCCACGGCACCGATCCTGACGGCGGGCGTCGCAGGGGTCGTCGGCGGTGCGATCTCGATGGCACTGGGCGAGTACGTGTCGGTGAGCAGCCAGAGCGACAGTCAGCGTGCACTGATCGAGAAGGAGCGCGTCGAGCTGGCAGAGGATCCCGCCGGGGAGCTCGAGGAGCTCGCCTCTCTCTACCAGGCGCGGGGCCTGACCCCGGAGACCGCGCATCGGGTCGCCCGCGAGCTGAGCGAGAACGACGCTCTGACCGCGCATCTGGAAGTGGAACTGGGCCTGAGCGAGGAGGCGGTCGCCAGTCCGCTCGCCGCCGCCGGCGCCTCGGCACTGTCGTTCCTCCTCGGCGCCGCGCTGCCGCTGCTGGCGATCCTGCTCCCTTCGCCGGAACAGAGGGTTCCGGTGACCTTCGCTGTGGTGCTGATCGCCCTCGTCGCGACGGGGTTCATCAGCGCCCGGGTCGGCGGCAGCCGGGCTCTGCGGCCGATGATCCGCATCGTCGTCGGCGGCGCTCTGGCGCTCGCTGCCACGTTCCTGATCGGGTCGCTGCTCGGCACGTCCGGCGCGATCTGATGCCCCGGATCCTCGTCGTCGAGGACGACCCGCAGATGGGTGCCCTCGTCGAGCGGGGGCTGCAGGAGGACGGCTACGACGTGCATCTGGTCGACAACGGTGTCGATGCGCTGATCGCCTTCACGGCGGGAGACGTCGACGTCGCCGTCGTCGACGTCATGCTGCCGGGGATGACCGGGTTCGAGGTCTGCCGTCGGCTGCGCGAATCGGGCAGCGCCGTCCCGGTGGTGCTGATCACGGCGCGGGACGCCGTCGAGGACCGGATCTTCGGGCTGGACTCGGGCGCCGACGACTACGTCACGAAGCCGTTCCACTTCGGCGAATTGAGCGCGCGGATCCGCGCGCAGATCCGCCGCCGGACCAGCGGCCCACAGCCTGTGGTGCAGATCGGAGCGCTGCGCCTGGACGCCCTGGCGGTGCGGGCGACCGTCCGCGACCGCCCTTTCGCGCTGAGCGTGAAGGAGTTCACCCTGCTGCGCTTCTTCGCCCTGCGGCCGGACGAGGTGCTGACCCGGACGGGGATCCTCACCGAGGTGTGGGGGTCGTCGGAGACGTTCGAGCCGACTCTCGTGGACCAGTACGTCAGCTACCTCCGCAAGAAGCTCGCGCTCGCCGATACGGGCCTTCGGATCACGACGGTCCGCGGCGCGGGGTACCGGCTGGAGCGCGCCGAGTGAGGCTGCTGCGCTCCCTCTCGATCCGCTCCCGGATCACTCTCGGCAGCCTCCTCGTCGCGCTGATCGGGGTCGGTGCGACCACCCTCGTACTGCACGCGCAGTTCCGCAGCATCGTGGTCGCCTCCGAGGTGACCCTCGCCGAGGGCGACCTCGCCCCGTACCTCGCCGATCTGCGATCGGAGCCGACCGAGACCCCTGACCCGCCGGCCGAGGGGATCCTGATCTTCGCGCGCGCTCCCGGCGGTGCGGTCCCCGTCGACACGATGCCGCACGACGTCCACGAGGTCCTGGACCGCAGCAGCGGCAACGACGGCGCCTCGACGGTCGTCACCGACGAGGACGTGCGGTTCACCGTCGTCTCGCGGACCCTCGACACCGGCGCGGGCACGTGGGAGCTCTGGGCGGCGCGCAGCGGCGCCGGCAGCGACCTCACCGTCGCGGCCCTCGACCGGACGCTGCTCTTCAGCGCCGCAGCCCTCGTGATCCTGTCCGCTCTCGCCGCATGGCTGCTCACCGGCGTCGCCCTGCGTCCGGTCGAGCGGATGCGCCGCACCGCCGCCTCGCTCGGCGATCGTGACGGAGGCGAGCTCCCCGTCGGCTCGGCGACTGATGAGCTGTCGGACCTGGCGGAGACGCTGAACGCCTTCCTCGCCCGGACGCGGGACACGGCGGATCGGGAACGGCAGATGGTGTCCGCGGCCAGCCACGAGATCCGCACGCCACTGGCCGTCGTCATCACCCAGCTCGAACTCGCGCACCGGCACTTCGGCGACGCGGACGCCCTCGAGACGGAGATCCGCGCCGCCGAGGGGTCCCTCGCTCGCCTGTCCCGGCTGGCGACGAACCTCCTGGAGCTCTCCCGCCTGGACGCCGCCCCGCCGGTCGCGGCGCGCGCGACGGCGCGCGAGCTGGAGACCGAGTTGATGGACTCCGTCGACCGGCTGAGGACGATCGCCGGAGGCGCCGGCCCCGAGATCGAGCTCGACACCGCGATCGAGCGGGCCGATGCGCCCTACCCGCTCTCGGCGAGCGCGTTCTCGCGGATCCTCGACAATCTCGGCGCGAACGCGATCGCTGCGACGCCGCCGGGAGGACTCATCACCCTCCGTCTGCGCCAGCACGACTCCGGCCTCGAGCTGCACGTCGAGGACACCGGGCACGGCGTGCCGGAGGAGTTCGTGCCGCACGCCTTCGAGCGCTTCTCCCGGCCCGACGAGGCGCGCACCAGCCGCGACGGCGGCAGCGGGCTCGGGCTCGCCCTCGTGGCGGCGCTCGTCGACATCGCGGACGGCTCGGTCGCCCTCGAGAACCGCAGCTCCGGCGGAGTCGCGGTGACGATGGTGCTGCCCGAGCGGTGACAGCCGGGCCCTCGACGACCGATCGCAGGAGGCCACCGGCTCCGACGACTGATCGCTCCGGCGAGCGAGCGCACGCACTGACTCCGCCCGGTCGGCGCCTCGCAGCTCGGCGGTGAAGCGGGGAGTGGGCTCCGAGGACGGGCGAGCGATCGTTCGAGGGCTCACACGAACGCGTCGATCCGGCGGAGCGCGCGGGACAGGCGCGTAGCGTCACGAGGACAGCACCCCTCGACCGAAGGCGCCCCCGATGAACGACTGGCAGATCAACGGCCTCCCTCTCCACCCGCTCCTCGTGCACGCCGTCGTGGTCCTGCTCCCCCTCGCCGCACTGATGCTCGTCCTCGGCAGCGTCTGGCCCGCCGCCCGCCGCAGGTTCGGGATATTCACCCCGATCATCGCCCTGGCCGCGCTGATCGCCGTCCCGCTCACCACGCAGGCCGGCGAAGCCCTCGAACGCCGGACGGAGCCGTCCGCGATCCTCGAGCTGCACACGGAGCTCGGCGATCACCTGCTCCCCTGGGCCGCCGGCTTGTTCGTCATCGCCCTGGTGCAGTGGCTCTGGTTCCGCCGCACGCGACGGAGCGATGACCACGCCACCACCCGCCGCCCTGTCGTCGGGATCGTGCTTGCCGTCGCAGCGATCGCCGTCTCCGTCGGAGCCACCATCGACGTCGTCCGCATCGGCGACTCCGGGGCGCAGGCCGTCTGGTCCGACTCCACCACCGGCACCGACCAGGCACCCGCGCCCAGCGGCGACAGCGACGACTGAGTCCCCGACGGATCAGCGCTCATGCCCCTGCGACGGAGGACGCGCCTCCTCCAGCCCGCCCCGCCCGCTGGATGCGCGCCCGCACCAGCCGCTGCAGCAGCGCGGGGTAGAGCTGAACGGCGATCGTCGACCCGAGCAGCCAGGCCGCGCCGCCCGTCGCACCCGTGACTGTCGCGGCGAGGGCGAGCGCGACTCCGACGGCCGTGCACGCGACGTGCACCGCCTCGGAGCGGCGGGTGTGCTGATCGAGAGCGGCCAGCCCCGCGCGCGTGCCGTCGAAGCCGCGCTCGCGGGTGACGAGGCGGTTCCACCCGACGACGTCGAGCAGCCGACCGAAGACGCCGACCCCGAGCGCTCGCAGCAGCGCCGGCTCGCGGCGACCCACGTCGAACCAGGACTGCTCGAGCGGACGGGTGCGCGCACCGAAGGTCAGTGCCGCCCAGCCGGTGAGGACCATCTGCGCGACCGCGGCGAAGACCGGGCGCGAGGGTCCGATCGCGTGCCAGGCGGCGGCGAGGAGGGCTGCCGCGACGGCGGTGAGGACGAGGGTCCGGACCACTCCCGCTCCCTCCTGCCCGTGCTGCGGTGTCGGACCCGACCACCGGCGCACGCCTCCTATGATGACCGCTGCCGGGCAGTCGCCGTCAGGCCGGTACCGAGAGGGTCGCCGTGAAGACCGGCCCCCGGCGGGCCGGGTGAACGACGTCGAGACGGTGACGGTCCCGCCTGCCCGGGCGAGGATCGCCCGGGTGATCGCGAGGCCCAGACCGGCACCGCCGTCGTCACGGGCTCACGCCGGGCTGGGTCGACTCGCGCCTCACCAGGTCCGTAGGCAGGGTGATGGCAGCCGGGCGCTCCCCCTCGATCGCCTGCAGGAGGAGGCGGACCATCTCCGCGCTGATCCGCTCGAAGGGCTGCCGCATGGTCGTCAGCGGCGGGTCCGTCGTGAGGGCGACGGCCGAATCGTCGAATCCGCCGACGGCGACGTCCTCCGGCACACGCTTGCCGAGCCGGGCGAGTGCGTCGATAGCGCCTGCTGCCATGCGGTCGTTGGCGGCGAAGACGGCGTCGATGTCGGGATGCGCGGCGAGAAGCGCCTCCATCGCAGTGGCCCCACCGGCCCGGCCGTAGTCGCCGAACTCCACCGCCTCCGCACCGCCCACCTCCGCGCGGTAGCCCGCGAGCCGCGCGATCCCTCCCGTAGTGTCGGGCGGTCCGGCGATCGTGGCGATGCGCGAGCGTCCGAGGCTCCGCAGATGAGCGACCATCTCCCGCGCTCCCTCCTCGTCGTCGGCGGCGACGTAGCCCATGCGCTTCTCGTAGCCGACCGGCACGCCGCAGGCGATGGCCGGCACTGAGGATCTCTGGATGTCCGTGAGCAGCCGTGCGCCGACGTGGGCGGAGATGAGCAGGACCCCGTCGACGTGGCCCGCGTCGATGTAGGCGAGGGCTCGCCTCTGCTCGTGCTCCGTCCCCGCGAGGATGAGGACGAGGGCGACGTCGTGCTCCGCGAGTGCGGCTGAGGCGCCTCGGAGCAGAGTGGCGAAGTTCGGATCCTCGAAGAGCGAGCGCGCGTCCTCCGTGAGGAGGAAGGCCACCGTGTCGGTGCGGCTGCGGGACAGGCTCCGGGCGTGGGGATTGGCGCGGTAGCCGGTCTTCGTGATCGCCGCCTCCACTCGCGCGTGCGCTTCGGGGCTGACCCATCTTCCGCCGTTCAGCACGCGCGAGACCGTCCCGCGCGAGACACCGGCCTCGACAGCGACGTCCTGAATCGTGGGGCGTGAGGGCGTCCCGCCTCTTCCGCGCGAAGGCATCCGCGTCACTTCACCGCCCCGGCCGCCAGGTCGACCCGCCAGAACCGCTGCAGGACGAGGAACATCACGATCAGCGGCAGGATCGAGAGGAGTGCCCCGGTGATGACCAGCGTGTAGAGCGCCGGCGCGGAGGCGCCCTGGTTGAGCAGCCCGTTCAGGCCGACCGTGAGCGGGAAGAGCGAGTCGTCGCCGAGCATGATGTACGGCAGCATGAAGTTGTTCCAGATCGCGACGAACTGGAAGAGGAAGATCGTCACCAGCCCCGGCAGGAGCATCGGAACGGCGATCCGGGTGAAGATCCCCATCTCCCGGGCGCCGTCGGTCCGGGCGGCCTCGATGACCTCCGTCGGCACGGCGGCCGCGGCGTAGATCCGCGCGAGGTAGATGCCGTAGGGGCTGATGATCTGCGGCAGCAGCACTCCCCAGAACGAGTTGGTCAGCCCCACCTCGGCCAGCAGGAAGTACTGAGGGATCGCGAGGATCACGCCGGGGACGAGGACGCCCATCAGCAGGACGGCGAAGACGCCCTTCCTGCCGGGGAAGTCGAACTTCGCGAGCACGTATCCCGACAGTGCCGATACCCAGGTAGAGGCCACTGCACCGACGCCCGCGTAGAGCGCGGTGTTCAGCATCCAGCGCCAGAACAGACCTCCCCGGTACTGCGCGAGAGCGACCACGTTGTCGATCAGATGCGAGCCGGGCGCGAGCGTGAAGGTGGAGAAGAGCTCGCCGCCGCTCTTCGTGGACGCCGTCACCACCCACAGCACGGGGAAGAGGCAGTAGACGGCGCCGATCAGCAGGATCGTCGTCGCGATCCAGCCCGGACGTCCGCGATCGGGGTCGCGGCGTGCGGTCCTGGACCGTGTCCGCCCGACGGTGCGGGCGGGGGGCCGCTGAAGGATGCCGGGCACGGATCAGTCCTCCTGTCCGAAGGCTCGCTTCTGCACGACCCGGAGGAAGAGGAAGGAGACGGCGAAACTGGCGAGCGCGATCACGACGGAGGTCGCGGCGGCGGAGTGGATGTCGTCGCGGGTGAACGCGTCCCGGTAGACGAGCATCAGCGGGGACCAGGAGGTCGAGAGGCTGTTGGTCAGCGGTCGCAGCGTCGTCGGCTCTGCGAACACCTGCAGAGTTGCGACCATCGAGAAGAGCGCCGTCATCACCAGAGCGGGGGTGACGATCGGGATCTTGATGCGCAGCGCGATCTGCAGATCGCTCGCCCCGTCGATCCGTGCCGCCTCGTAGACGTCGGAGGGAATGGCCTGGAGGGCGGTGTGGATGACGATCATGTTGAATCCGACGCCGCCCCAGAGCGCGATGTTCGCGATCCCGAAGACGACGGCGCCGGAGGACAGGATGTCGGGGGCTTCCCCGCCCAGCCGCTCAATCACGTACGCGAAAGGCGAGACGGCCGGCAGGTAGAGGAATCCCCAGAGCAGCGAGGAGATGACGGCCGGTACGGCGTAAGGCAGGAAGATCGAGACCCTCGAGAACGAGACCGCACGGGCCCGCCTCGCGTCGAGGAGGAGAGCGAAGAGGAGCGCGAGACCGAGCATGCACGGGATGAGGACGAGCCCGTAGAGGAGCACCCGTCCGACGCTGGCCCCGAACTCCGGATCGCTGAGCGACACGAGGTAGTTCTCGATGCCGGCGAAGACCTGCTTCCGGCCGCCGGAACCCAGGCCGAGCCCAACGGCCTGCTTCTTCTGGAAGCTGAGCATGACGGTGTAGAGGATCGGCGCGGCCATGAAGGCGGCGAAGAGCACGATCGCCGGTGCGAGCATCGCATAGGGAGCGAGTACTCGGGCGCGGAAGCCGGTGCCGAGTCGACCTCTCCTCGGCGGCGCGGTCGGGAGAGTCAGGGGTGGGGGAGCCATGCCGAGTCCTTCGGAACGAGAGCGGTCGGGAAGCGGCGCCGGATCCTCGCCGCCGGGAGGCGCGCGGCCCGATGGTGGACGCGGGCCGCGCACCGGTCACTCCACGGAGAAGCCGCTCTTCACGAGGTCGTCGGAGGTGATCCGCTGCATCTCGGCCACGGCGTCGACGAAGGCGGACCGCGTCCTCGCGGCGGCGGCCTTCGCGAACTCGTCGTTGTACGCGCTGAAGGCGACGTTCACGTTCGGCCCGTAGGTGAACGGAGCGACCGACTCGGAGGCGGCGGCGGCGATGTCGGAGAAGTCCCCCTGGGTGCTGAAGAAGTCGGGCGGGCTGCTGAGCGCTGCTCTCGCCGCCTCGGTCGCCGCCGGGTAGACGCCCGCGACCTCGGCGAGTGCCGCGACCGCCACCGGATCCGTGTTCAGCCAGGTCGCGAACTCGGCAGCGGCCGCGGTCTTCTTCGTCTGACTGGTGACTGCCGTGGTGCTTCCTCCCCAGTTCCCGCTGGAGGGGTTCGCGGCGTCCCACTGCGGCAGAGCTGCGGCGATCCACGCGCCTTTCGTGTCGGGGGCGTTGCCGCTGAGCACGCCGGGTGCCCAGACGGCGCTGATCCAGCCGACCTGCGAACCGTCGTTCAACCCTGCGTTCCACTCCGGCGTGTACATCGGCGTGTTGCCGATCGCCCCGGATTCGACGAGCTCTCCCCAGTAGGCCGCGACCTTCTCGGTCGGTCCGGCGTCGATGTCGACGCCCCAGCTCCGGTCGTCCGTCGACCACCAGGAGGCTCCGGCCTGCTGCGCGAGGCCGGCGAACCAGCCCGCGTCGTTGGAGGAGAAGGTGCCCAGGTGTCGGGCCGGGTCGGAGGCGTGGACGGCCTCCGCGGCCGCGGCGTACTCCTCCCACGTCGTCGGGACGCCGAGGCCGAGGCTCTCGAGGATGTCCGCGCGATAGTAGGCCATCATCGGCCCCGAGTCCTGGGGGATCGCGTAGACGGCGTCACCTCCGAGCGTGACGGCCGACCAGGTGCCGTCGGAGAAGCTGCCCTCCAGATCGACGGCGCCTTCGTCGGAGATGTCGGCCAGAGCATCCGCCGCGACGAGGGTGGGGATCTTCTGGTACTCGGCCTGAACCAGATCGGGGGCTCCGCTGCCCGCCTTGACGGCGGTGAGCAGCTTGGTGATGGCGGGGTCGCCGCCGTCCTGCTTGCTGACGGTGACCTGGATCTCCGGGTGGTCCTCGTTCCAGATGTCGACGACCTGATCGAGGTTCGGCGCCCAGGCCCAATACGTCAGCTCGACAGGGCCCGAGGCTCCGTCGTCGAAGCCGGTGGAGCAACCGGTGAGCAGGAGCGCTCCGGTGACAGCGGCGGCGGCGCCGAGGGAGCGGATCCTGCGGAACGGGATGTGCATTCGTCCTCCTTGAAGAAGCTGGTTCGTCGATCCCCGGCGCCTCCGCTCGGGAGGAGGACGGCGGCGTGCCCTGTGAGCGGTTACAGTTAGCCATACGTGTATGGTCTTGTCAACAGTGGCGCAGCCACCCGCACCAGGGCACGACACTGGGACCGCGCACAGCCGAAGGAGACAGCTCGCATGACCACCGCTACCGGCGACACCCCCTCCGCCTTCCGCTACCGGCTCCCCGGAGCCGACGGGCGTCCGCTCCCCCGGGCTCCGTGGATCCCGGGGCGGCCGGGGCTGCGTTACGGAGGCGACTACAACCCCGAGCAGTGGCCGCGGGAGGTCTGGGCGGAGGACGTCGCCCTGATGCGCGAGGCGGGCGTCGACCTCGTCAGCGTCGGGATCTTCTCCTGGGCACTGCTCGAGCCGCAGGAGGGCCGGTACGACTTCGGGTTCCTCGACGAGCTGCTCGATCTGCTGCACGGCGCCGGGATCGATGTCGACCTCGCGACGCCGACGACCGTCCCGCCCGCCTGGTTCTGGAAGGCGTACCCGGACTCCCACCCTGTCACCCGGGAGGGCGTCACCCTGGGCCGGGGCTCGCGCGGCATGGTCAGCCCGAGCTCGCCCGAGTACCGGGCGGCGGCCGTCGCCGTCACGGAGCAGCTCGCGCAGCGCTACGCCGCGCATCCCGCGGTGGTCCTCTGGCACGTGCACAACGAGTACGGCGCTCCGGTCAGCGAGGACTACTCCGACTACTCTGTCGCGGCCTTCCGCGCCTGGCTGCAGGCGAAGTACGCGACGCTCGGCGCTCTGAACGCGGCGTGGGGCACGCTCTTCTGGGGCCAGGTGTACGGGGAGTGGGACGAGATCGACGCGCCACGGGTCGCGGCCACCGTCGTGAACCAGACGCAGCGGCTCGATTTCGCCCGCTTCACCTCGGACGCGCTCCTCGCCTGCTTCACGGCGGAGCGCGACGCGATCAAGCGCTACTCGGACAAGCCGGTCACCACGAACTTCATGGCCACCAACTGCCCCTCGATCGACTACTGGAGATGGAGCAGCGAGGTCGACCTGGTCTCGAACGACCACTACCTGGCCGCAGAGCGCCACGACAACCACGTGCTGCTGGCGATGGACGCCGACCTCACGCGATCTTTCGCCGGAGGGCGTCCGTGGATCCTCATGGAGCACTCGACGTCGGCGGTGAACTGGCAGCCGCGCAACATCGCGAAACGCCCCGGTGAGCTCGCACGCAACGCCGCGAGCCATCTCGCGCGCGGGGCCGACGCGGTCCTCTTCTTCCAGTTCCGGGCCTCCCGGTACGGAGCCGAGAAGTTCCACTCCGCGATGCTCCCCCACGCCGGGGCGCGGACGCGGGTCTGGAAGGAGGTCGTCGAGTTCGGCGCCGACCTCGACCGCCTCTCAGCGGTCCTCGGCTCCGTCGTCCGGACTCGCGTCGCGATCCTGTGGGACATCGAGTCCTTCTGGGCGCACGATCTGGAGTGGCGGCCCTCGGTCGAGCTCGATCACCGCGAGCGGATCGAGGCCTTCTACTCCGCGCTCTGGAAGCGCGGTGTCACGGTCGACTTCGCCCACCCCCACTCCGATCTCAGCGGCTACGGCCTCGTCCTCGCCCCCTCGCTCTACCTGATGGACCGGACGTCGTCCTCGAACGTGACCGAGTACGTCCGCGCCGGCGGCACGTTCGCCGCCTCCTACTTCTCAGGGATCGTCGACGAGAACGACGCCGTGCACGAGGGCGGCTTCCCCGGCGCCCTCCGCGAGGTCCTCGGCCTCTCGATCCCCGAGTTCCTGCCGCTCCGCGACGGCGAGGTCGTCGAGCTCGACTCCGGAGCGCGAGGAAGCGGCTGGACCGACGACATCGCCCTCGAGGGCGCGGTCGAGAGAGCGCGGTACGCCACCGGACCAGCTGCCGGAGGACCGGCGATCACCCGCAACGTGGTCGGCGACGGATCGGCCTGGTACCTCTCCACGCGGCTCCGGGGCGACGACCTCGCGGACTTCGTCGACACCCTGCTCACGGACGCCGGCATCACTCCACCCGCCGAGACAGTGGAAGGGCTCGAAGTCGTCGTCCGCCACGGTGACGTCGCGGACTTCACCTTCCTCATCAACCATGCCGAGACGGACGCGGCGGTCGCGAGCCCCGGCACGCTCGAGCTCATCACCGGCAGCACCGTGGACGGGACCGTGGTCGTTCCGGGGAAGGGCGTCCGGGTCGTGCGGCGGGACCACTGAGGATCGACCACCTGCTTCACTCCGAGGTCGAGACCTCGCGGGAACCGCGGGTGCCGCGAAGGTACTCGAAGGTGCGCAGGGATTCAAGGGGACGGCCGTCCGCAGCGAACAGGGCCTGGTTGTCCCAGGCCGATCCGCCGTGACTCCCGCCGACGTGGACCGGGTCGTAGCCCGCGGCGCGGCTCGTCGCCCATCCCGCGCCGAAGCGCTCCCAGAGCGACCGGTTCGCGGCGAGAGCCGATGGAGGACCGACGGGCAGCCAGGCCGGCTCCCAGTAGAAGACGCCGATGCCCGTCGATCCGACATCGCGCACTGCTGCGACGACATCCCGGAGAGCCGTCGCCTGGCCCTGCACACTGATCGGGTACCGGCTCGAAGAGGGAGCAGTGGCGATGACGTTCGGATGCCCGTCGCCGTCCGTCAGGGTGTACGGCCACGAGGTCTCGGCGACCATCACCTTCTTGCCGTAGGTCCGTGAGACCTGGGCCAGCACCTCGGTGAGGTTCGCGGTCGAGCCGTGCCAGTACGGATAGTAGGAGCTCGCGAAGACGTCGTAGTCGACTCCGAAGCGGTGGAGCCCCGCGGCGATCGCCGAGTACCGCCCGACGGATTCCGGGTTCGTGAAGTGCAGAGCGACAAGAGCATGCGGCAGCACTTCCCGCACGGCGGAAGCACCCGCTGCGAAGAGTGCTGCGAGGGAGGCGTCCATCGATGTGGCGTCGCGGGAGTAGCCGGCCATCCCGGTGTTCGTCTCGTTTCCGACCTGAACGACGCGCACGTCGACGCCGGCGTCCTCGAACCTCCGCAGCGCGCTGACCGTGAAGCCTCGCACGGCTGCTGCCGTCGCCTCCGGCGTCGAGCCGGCCCACGACTTCGGAGCCAGCTGACGACCGGGGTCCGCCCAGAAGTCGGAGTAGTGGAAGTCGACCAGCACTCCCAGTCCAGCAGCCGTGGCGCGTCTGCCGACCTCGACGGCTCGCCCGACGTCGACGTTCCCGCCGCCGTAGCCTCGGCCGCGGTCATCGAACGGATCGTTCCACACCCTGACCCGGACCGCCGTGACGCCCGCATCAGCGAGGACGGCGAAGAGATCCGCCGGAGAGCCGCTCCTCTCGCGGAAGACGACCCCGCTCTCCTCGAGGGAGAGGACGGAGGAGACGTCGACACCGCTGAGGAATCCCGTGGACATGCCGTCGACGCGGCTCACGACGACCGGGACACTCGTCGAGGCGGCAGGAGCGACTGGGGCCGGTGCGACCGTCCCGACGGTCAGGCAGGCGATCACAGCGGTGATCGAGAGGTGGAACGTTCTGCTTCGTCGCATGGTCAACCCTTCCGAGCGGTCCGTCACGGAGGAGGAGCCCCGCCGCCGCGGTCACGATCGCCGACCATAGGTTCGAGCGGCCGAGGGAACAACAGCCTTCTCCGTACAGGCGCGGCTTCCACCAGAACTGGCGCGGACGCGGAGCCGTGACGACCCTTCCCAAAGGGCTTCACGACGATGAGCCGCTCCCCGCTCGCGCGCCGCAGTCTCACCCGGGCGCCCCGCACCGGGCATCCGCCGCCTTCTCGACGGCGCTTCCTTGACACCGCCGCCGGCCGGTCATCATCATGCAGTCACGACCGGCGGCGGCGTGCCACCGGCGACCCGACAGGAACGGTGCACCGATGCCCACCACGATCTTCGTCAACCTGGCCGTCGCCGATCTCGCCCGGGCGAGAGCCTTCTACGAATCGCTCGGCTACTCGATCGACGAGGGCTTCAGCGACGAGAACGCCGTCAGCGTGGTGATCAGCGACACGATCACCGCGATGCTGCTCACGCGGGAGTTCTTCGCGGAGTTCACCAGCAAGCCGATCATCGACGCCACCACCTCGACCGAGGTGCAGCTCGCCCTCAGCGCCGACAGCAGGGAGGAGGTCGACACGCTCCACGGGAAGGCCCTCGCCGCGGGGGCGACCCCGGCCGGCGAGCAGGACCACGGATTCATGTACTCCAAGAGCTTCGACGACCTCGACGGCCACCACTGGGACTTCGTCTGGATGGACCCGGCGGCGGCAGCGGGCGGCGCACCGGAGCTGTCCGTCGAGGAGATCCGAGCGAACACGACGCACAGCTGAGTCACGACCCGCGGACTCCGAGCGGTCGACGTCCACGACCCGCGACGGCGCGCCCGCGCAGTCACACTCCGTCACGATCCGACGCGCACTCCCCTCGGCCTGACAGGCTCCCGGCATCCGCCTTCCGGGCGTCTGGACAGGAGCACACCGTGACGATCACTGCACCGGCGACCACCGCGACCACTGCTGCGGCGAGCGCCGCGACCTCGACCCCGGCGCCCGAAGACCGTGCCTCCGCGGCGGCCGGCTTCTCCACGCGCCAGGTGCACGCCGGTGCCGCGCCCGACGGCGCCCACGGAGCGCGCGTCACGCCCGTGCACCTCAGCGCCGGCTTCGTGTTCGACAGCTTCGAGCACGCCCGCGAGCGGTTCGCCGGCGAGGACGAGGGCTACCTCTACACCCGCAACGGGAACCCGACCACCGAGGAGGTCGAGCGTCGGCTCGCCGATCTCGAGCCGACCGAAGTTCTGCACCAGCAGCCCCCGGTTGCCCTCGTACAAGCGGCGCGACGAGAGCACCCGGTCGCCGGCCTGCAGGATCCCCAGGAGAG
>NZ_PSVI01000032.1:0-44086 GCF_002931415.1 Rathayibacter sp. AY1E8 | reverse complement strand
CTCCGTTCCGGATCATCCGCGCGGCCCTCCCGCACCTGCCCGCGGGCGCCACGATCATCAACACGGCGTCGGCGGAGGCGCACAAGCCCGCCCCCGACCGCCTCGACTACGCGATGACGAAGGGCGCGATCAACAACCTCTCGAAGGGCCTTGCGCAGCAGCTCGCCGCGAAGGGCATCCGCGTGAACGTCGTAGCGCCCGGCCCGACGTGGACCGCCCTGCAGGTGAGCGGCGGCGTCGACCCCGAGAGCCTGCCCGACTTCGGCTCCAGCGAGTCGCCGATGGGCCGTGCCGCCCAGCCCGCCGAGCAGGCCCCGGCCTACGTGTTCCTGGCGTCCGCCGAGTCGAGCTTCGTCGCCGGCGAGACCCTCAACGTGAACGGCGGCATGGTCTCGCCCTGACACGCCGCGGCGCCGTCGCTCGCTGGTGTGCCGCCGAGACGCCTCCGTCCTGCTCGAGACACGGGCTCGCGTCAACCCTCTCCCGAGCGGCGGGGGGCGCGAGGTGCCATGGAGGGACCACCACGAAGGAGCACCATGAGCACCACGACCGTCCTCCCCATCGAGACCTACTCCGACGAGCAGGGCTGGCACAACCGCATCGCCCACGCCCGCGTCCCGCTGAGCCACCACGAGTCGCGCCAGGAGGCGGAGGAGGTCGGCGAGGAGATCGCCGAGCAGCGCGGCGGGGAGCACGTCGTCCTCGGCTGACGGCCGGCGCGGGGCGCGGCATGCCGTGCCCGATCGGGGAACGCGCCCGGCCCGCGGAAGGCGCCGGGCCCGCAAGTCGCGCCCGGCCCGCAGGCGCCCGCTCCGCAGACGCCCCGTCCCGCGCGTGTAGCGCCCTCGACCCCGCCCGGTCAACCTTCTCGACCTCCCGGCCCCCTCCTCCCTAGCGTGGCCCGTCGTGCTCGCTCCCGAGCGCGCGACGAGAGGACGACATGGCCACCACGAGCGACGCCCCCGCGACCGGAGAGGCCGGCGGCACCTCCCTGCGCCGCCGCATCACCGGCCCGCTGCTCTACTTCTTCATCCTCGGCGACGTCCTCGGCGCGGGCATCTACGCCCTCATGGGCACGCTCTCGGCGGAGGTCGGCGGTGCCGTCTGGATGCCCCTCCTGCTCGCGCTCGGTCTCGCGCTGCTGACCGCCGGCTCCTACGCCGAGCTGGTGACCAAGTACCCGAAGGCGGGAGGCGCGGCGGTGTTCGCGCAGCGGGCGTTCAAGCGCCCGATCGTCTCGTTCCTGGTCGGCTTCGCCATGCTCGCGGCCGGAGTGACCAGCGCGGCCGGTCTGTCGCTCGCGTTCGCCGGCGACTACCTCGGCACCTTCCTCGACGTGCCGACCGTGCCGACGGCCATCGTCTTCCTGATCCTCGTCGCGTGCCTCAACGCGCGGGGCGTCGCGGAGTCGCTGCTCAGCAACACGGTGATGACCGTGATCGAGGTCGGCGGCCTGCTGATCGTGATCGGATGCGTCGCGCTGCTGGTGGCGGGCGGAGGCGGCGACCTCTCCCGCACGGTCGAGCTCAGCTCCGAGCAGGCGCCGGCGCTGGCGGTGCTCGGCGCGGCGATCATCGCGTACTACTCCTTCGTCGGCTTCGAGACCCCGGCCAACATCGCCGAGGAGATCCGCGACCCCAGCCGCGTCTACCCGCGCGCGCTGTTCGGCTCGCTGCTGACGGCCGGCGCGGTGTACGTCCTGGTCGGCCTCGCGAGCTCGATCGCACTGCCCGCCGACGAGCTGTCCGGATCCTCCGCCCCGCTGCTCGACGTCGTGACGGCGAGCGGAGCCGGGGTGCCGGCATGGCTGTTCAGCCTGATCGCGCTCGTCGCGGTCGCCAACGGAGCGCTGCTGACCATGATCATGGCGAGCCGCGTCACCTACGGCATGGCGAAGGACGGCCTCCTCCCGGACGTGCTCGGCCACGTGCTGCCGAAGCGCCGGACGCCGTGGGTGGCCATCGCGGTGACCACGCTGGCGGCGTGCCTCCTGACTCTGGTCGGCGATCTGGCGACCCTCGCCGAGACCGTGGTGCTGCTCCTCCTGCTGGTGTTCATCAGCACGAACGTCTCGGTGCTCGTGCTGCGGCGCGACAAGGTCGAGCACGACCACTTCCGCGTGTGGACGGCGATCCCCGTGCTCGGCGTCGCCTCGTGCGTGCTGCTCCTCAGCCAGCCGGACCCGATCGTCTGGCTCTACGCGGGGACCCTCCTCGTGGTCCGAGTCCTCGTGCACCTGGCGACCCGTCGTTCGTCCCGCCGCACCGCCTGCTCCGCTCACGGTCCCGGCGGGCCCGCCGCTCCGCCGGACCGTCCCTCCCGACCGCCGCGCTCTCCCCGCGACCGGTCAAGCCCCTGGGCGGACGGCCGTCCGAGGCGTGGGATGGAGGGAACGGAAGGAGTACGAATGACCGACACACCCTCCCGCGAGGAGCTGCCGCTCCCCGACTGGAACGACATCCCGCTCGGCACGCTCGCGGAGCGCATCCGCCCGCTCGACGAGGCCGGCCTCGGCGTGCTGCTCGCCTACGAGGAGGCGCACGGGCACCGCCTGCCGGTGACGACGATCCTGCACTCGCGTCTCGAGCAGCTGCGCGGGGGAGCGGAGCCGGCAGGCAGCGTGCCGGAGTCGCTGCCCGAGGTGTCCCGCTCGTCGTCCGGATCGCCGGTCTCGCCGGCGACGTCCGGTCCGGCGATCAATCCGCCCTCGCACGGAGTGCCGACGAACCCGGCTCAGCCGCGCTGAGGGCGGCGGGGGCGGAGCCGCGGTCGCGGCGGCTCCGCCCCCGCCGCGCGCTGCCCAGGGCCTGCCCAGCGCGCACGGGCAGACTGTCCGGAGCCGATGACGGCGACCGGACGAGGGAGCAGTACCCGGAACGCGACAAGACTGACTCGTAGGAGCTGTCATGTCCTGGATCGTCCTCATCCTCTCCGGTGTCCTCGAGGCCGTGTGGGCCACCGCCCTCGGCAAGTCGGAGGGATTCACGCGGCTCGGCCCGTCGGTCGTCTTCGGAGTCGGCGTCGTCGCGAGCATGGCCGGCCTCGCCTACGCGATGCGCGAGCTGCCCACCGGCACCGCGTACGCGGTCTGGGTCGGGATCGGCGCTTCGCTGACCGTCCTCTACGGCATGTTCTTCGGCGGCGAGGCCTTCTCGCTCGTGCGCACGCTGCTGGTCCTCGGGATCGTCGGCTGCGTCGTCGGCCTGAAGCTCGTGCACTGACCTGGCGGCCGTCCTCTCCTCCGCGATAGGCCGCTCCCGTACGCGACACGCCGACGGAGGCGCGCCGGACTGGCATCTCGCCGAGGGTCCGAGGCCGGTGGTTGCAGGACGCCGCGCGTTCCACCTAGGCTCGGCGCATCAGGGGAGAACGATCGTTCTACGGTTCTCCCCGCCCCCCAAGGAGGACTCATGCCCACTCGTACCGCACGCACCGCCTGGAACGGCTCGCTCGAGACCGGCGAGGGCCAGGTCGAGCTCTCGAGCTCGAAGATCGGCACCTACGACGTCTCGTTCCCCAAGCGCGCCGCCGACGACGCCAACGGCTCGACCAGCCCCGAGGAGCTCCTCGCGGCCGCCCACTCCGCCTGCTACGCGATGCAGTTCTCGGCCGTCCTCGGCCAGGCCGGCGGCACCGTCGAGGCGCTCGACGTCCGCGCCGACGTCTCGCTCGGCCCGGACTCGGCCGGCGGATTCAAGCTCACCGGCATCAAGCTCGTCGTGAGCGGCGAGGTCTCCGGCATCGACGAGGCCGCCTTCCTCAAGGCCGCCGACGAGGCCAAGGAGACCTGCCCCGTCAGCAAGGCGCTCACCGGAGTCGACATCACGCTCGACGCCACCTTCGAGGGCTGAGCCCCTTCGCACGTCACGAGCACCCCGTCGCGCATCGCGGCGGGGTGCTCGTGCGTCCGGCGCGGCCGCGGAGCGGCGTATCGAGACCCCCGCCCCCGCCGGCCGCCCGGCGCCCCCTGTCGTCAGACCGCCGCCGGCGCGTAGCGGAAGCCGGCGCCGAGGTGCTCCTCCGGCAGCCGGTCGCCGCGGCCGTGCAGCTTCTGGCGGAGGCTCCCCTCGACGTACTCCTCCGGGTACGCACCGCGGCGGCGCAGCTCCGGCACGATGAACTCCACCACGTCCTCGAAGGTGCCGGGCGTGATCGCGTAGGCGAGGTTGAACCCGTCCACGTCGGTCTCCTCGACCCACTCCTGCAGGTGGTCGGCGACCTCCGCGGGCGAGCCGACGACGAACGGGCCGAGCCCGCCGATCACGCTGAGCTCGGCGATGTCGCGGACCTTCCACTCTGAGCCGTCCTCGTTCGCCTCCTGGAAGTTGGCGACGGCCGACTGGATCGCGTTGCTCTTCACGTTGCCGATCGGCTCGTCGAGGTCGTACTGCGACAGGTCGATGCCCATCCAGCCCGACATGAAGACCAGCGCCCCCTCCTCGCTCCCGTAGGAGAGGTAGTCGCGGTGCTTCTCGTGCGCGGCCTCGCTGGTCTCGGCGGTGATGATCGTCAGCAGCGTGTAGATCTTCGCGGAGTAGCGGTCGCGGCCGGCCGCCTCGAGGGCGTCGCGGATGCGCGAGACGGTCGCCTTCAGGCCGGCCTTCGTCGAGGACGCGACGAAGATCGCCTCCGCGTTGCCCGCCGCGAAGCGGATGCCGCGCGGTGACGCTCCCGCCTGGTAGATGACGGGGGTCCGCTGCACCGACGGCTCCGAGAGGTGGATGCCGGGGACGGTGAAGTTCTTGCCGCGGTGCCCGATCTCGTGCACCTTCGCCGGGTCGGTGAACACGCCGGACTCGCGGTCGCGGACGACCGCGTCGTCCTCCCACGACCCCTCCCACAGCTTGTAGAGCACCTCGAGGTACTCGTCGGCGACGTCGTAGCGGTCGTCGTGCTCGAGCTGGTCCTCGTGGCCCATGTTGCGGGCGGCGCTGGGGAGGTCGCCGGTGACGACGTTCCAGCCCACGCGGCCTTTCGTCAGGTGGTCGAGCGTCGACATGCGCTGCGCGAACGGGTACGGGTGCTAGTAGGCGGTGAAAGCGGTGATGACGAAGCCGAGGTGCTCGGTCGCGGCGGCCATCGCCGAGACGAGGAGGATCGGGTCGTTGACGGGGACCTGCGCGCCGTGGCGGATCGCCGCCTCGTTCGAGCCGCCGTAGACGTCGTAGGTGCCGAGCACGTCGGCGATGAAGATGCCGTCGAACGTGCCGCGCTCGAGCAGCTTCGCCAGGTCGGTCCAGTACGAGAGGTCCTTGTAGCGCCAGGACTGGTCCTGGGGGTGGCGCCACATGCCCGAGGACTGATGGGCGACGCAGTTCATGTCGAAGGCGTTGAAGCGGATCTGGCGGGTCATGGAGTCGATAGTGCCCAGAAGAGCAGCGAACGGGTACCGAGCGCGACGCACGGCGTCACAATGCGACGCCCGTCAAGGCGCCCGGCAGGTCTGGGTGGTCGGCGACGTCCTCGACGAGCTGGCCGACCTCGAGGACCGCATCGGCAGCGCGACGATCGAGAGTCGGAACGGGTGATGCGCCGGGGCGCACCGCCCCCGTCCGCCAACCGGGCGGCTCCTCCTCCTACGCCAGCTCGCGCCCCAGGAAGCGCACGTGCTCGCCGATCTGGAACGCCTCGCCGCCCTCGTGGCCGTTGAAGGGGTAGACGCGGATCTCGCGGGGTCCGGCATAGCGGTCGTAGGAGGCGTAGACGGTGGACGGCGGGCAGATGTCGTCGCGGAGCGCGACTGAGAACAGCGCGGGGGACTGCGCGTAGGGGGCGAAGGAGGTGCCGTCGAAGTACGAGAGGGTGTCGAACACGCGCGCCTCGGCGCCGCGGTGGGTGTGCAGGTACTGCACGATCTCGCCGTACGGCATCGTGTCGACCAGCCGGACGGCGTGCGGGATGTGGGAGAGGAACGGCACGTCGACGATCGCGGCGCGCGCCGACTCCGACTCGCCGAGCAGGCCCAGGATCCCGGTGACGGCAAGAGCGATCCCGCCTCCCTGGCTGCCGCCCGAGACGGCCACGCGGGAGGCGTCGACCGCGGGGTGCGCGCGCAGCACGTCGAGCGCGCGGACGGCGTCGGTGAAGACGCGGCGGTAGAAGTGCTCCGCGGGCGACTCGATGCCCTGCGTCATGAAGCCGGAGACGTGCGGCCCGCTGCCGACCGGGTCGGGCGTGGCTCCGGAGCGGTGCCCGGACCCCTGGCCGCGGGTGTCCATGACCAGGTGCGCGTAGCCGGCGGCCGACATCGCGGTCCACTCCGCGAGCTGCCCGCGGCCGCCTCCGTAGCCGATGAAGGTCACGAGCCCGGGGAGGGGGCCCTCGACGCCGCGGGGGAGGATCAGCCACGCGCGGATCGGGTGGCCGCCGAAGCCGGAGTAGGTGACGTCGAAGGTGTCGAGCAGTCCGAAGCCGGCGTCGACCCGCTCGAGGCGCGGCTCGGTCGCGACGGCCCTCGCCTCGGCGATCGTGTCGCGCCAGAACTCGGCGAAACCGGCGGGCTCGGCGATCTCGGGGGCGTACTGCTCGAGGAGGTCGAGCGGGAGGTCGTACTGCGGCATCACGGGCTCCTTCTCGGGCAGCGGCGCCCGAGGACCGAGGCTACTGGAGGCACGGGCCCACCTGGGTGCGGCGTGGGAGAACGCCGCAGAGCGGAATGCCTGGGCACCCTCCGCGTTCTCCTCAGCATGACGACGTACGGAATCATCGGAGCAGGCAACATCGGCAGCCAGGTCGCACGGGCGGTCATCGCCCTCGGGGACGAGGTGGTCATCGCGAACTCGCGCGGCCCCGAGACCCTCGCCGACCTCATCGCGGAGCTCGGCCCGAAGGCCCGCGCCGCCACGGCACAGGAGGCGGCCGAGGCCGCCGAGATCGCCGTGGTGACGGTGCCGCTGAAGAACCTCGAGGAGGTGCCGGTCGCCCCGCTCGCCGGCAAGATCGTCCTCGACACGAACAACTACTACTTCGAGCGCGACGGCCGCATCGAGGCGCTCGACAAGGGCGAGACCACGACCAGCGAGATGCTCCAGCAGCACCTCCCGGAGTCGAAGGTCGTCAAGGCGTTCAACCACATCATGGCCGCCGACATCACCACCGACGGCACTCCGGCCGGCACGCCCGACCGCCGCGCTCTCGCGACGTCGAGCGACTACCCCGAGGCGATCCACTTCGTGACCGACCTCTACCACCGGATAGGCTTCGACACCGTCGCGATCACGCCGCTGAGCGCGTCGTGGCGCGTCGGGCGCGACCGCCCCGCCTACGTGGTGCGGCACAACCGCGAGGAACTCCAGGCCAGCCTCGCGAAGGCCCCCCGCACGGTCTGATCCAGTCTCTCGGAGGGGAGCGGTGCTGCGGCGCCGCTCCCCTTCTGCATGTCCGGACGGCCTCCGGAGGCGCGCCCGGGACGGCCCCCTCGGCGCTCGCAGCCGCCGGGCCTGCGATAGTCGAGAGGACCAGACACGCACCAGAGAGCCCCGATCGGGCTCCGAGAGGAGAGGCCTGCCATGCCCTCGACACCCCGTTCCGTTCCGTCCCGCTCCGGGCTCTCGCGCCGCAGCGTCGTGATCGGCGGTCTCGCGGTGCTCCCGCTGCTCAGCGCCTGCACGCCCGACTCCTCCGCTCCGGACAACGCTCAGCAGGAGGCGCCCCGCACCCGCACCGCGCCTCCGAGCGGGCCGGTGGCGCTCGCCCCGGACGCGCTCGCCGCGAGCGCGGCCCTGTTCGCCGCGGCTCCGCTGGTCGTCCTGGTCGAGGACGTCGCCGAGTCGCGCCTGCGCGCCGCCCAGGTGAGCATCGCCTGGGGCGTGCCGCTGCTGGTCGGCTCGGCGGGATCCGGAGCGACGGCCGCCCCGACCGCGGACGCCGCGGCCGCGGGATCCACGGCTTCCGACACGCCGTCCGACTCCGCGACGCCGTCGGACTCGGCGACGCCGTCCGACTCCGCGACCCCGTCCGTCGCTCCGTCCTCCACCGCTCCGACCTCCGACGCCCTCGCCGCCGAGTTCGCCCGCCTCGGCGTGACCCTCGTGCTCGCGATCAGCGACGTCACCGCGCCCGAGGGCGTCAACGTCTTCACCTCCGCCTCCGACGCGGCCGCCCTCAGCGCTGCGTCCGGCCTGACCGTGACCGACCTGGCGCTCGCCGACCTCGCCGCCGCCGCGCCGTCCACCGCCTCCGACGCCCCCTTCGGCGCCCTCCCGGCCCGAGCCGACGCCCTGACCGGCCTGCACGCCCTCGCCCGCGCGCAGGACGCCGACGTCGCCGCACTGGCGACCGCCCGCGCGGCCGGCGTACCCGTCACCGTGGTCGACGGCGACGACCTGCTCGCCTCGGGCGGAGCCGTGACCGCGATCGCCGAGGCCGACGCCTCCTGCACGCTGCTGCTCGGCCCCGTGCTCGCCGCCCAGCCCGAGCCCGAGTGGGCCGTGCGCGCGGCCGCGAGCGGCTGGCAGCTGCCGGGCGGCGGCCAGCGGATGTTCGGCGGGCACCTCTTCGTCGCGATCTACGGCACTCCGGGCGCTCCCGTCCTCGGCGTGCTGGGGGAGCAGGGCCTCGAGCCCACGATCGCGCGGGCGGAGGCGGTGGCCGAGCCGTACCGGGCGCTCGCCGACAAGCAGGTCGTGCCGAGCCTCGAGATCATCACCACGGTCGCGGCGGGCGACCCCGGCAAGGACGGCGACTACTCCAACGAGCTCGACGCCGCCGACATCCGCCCGTACATCGACGCGGCGCAGGCGGCCGGGATGTACGTGGTGCTCGACCTGCAGTCGGGGCTGACCGACTTCCTCACTCAGGCGAAGCAGTACGCGGATCTGCTGACGCTGCCCAACGTCGGCCTCGCGCTCGACCCGGAGTGGCGCCTGCTGCCCGGCCAGAAGCCGCTGGAGCAGATCGGGCGCGTCTCGGCCGCCGAGGTCGACAGCGTGTCGGAGTGGCTGGCCGACCTGGTGCAGAGCGAGGGGCTGCCGCCGAAGATGTTCGTGCTGCACCAGTTCCGGCTGTCGATGCTGCAGGACCGCGACAGCATCCGCCGCGACCGGCCCGAGCTGGAGTTCCTCATCCACGTCGACGGCCAGGGCTCGCAGCCCGACAAGCAGGCGACCTGGGACGCGCTGCACGAGGGCGCCCCCGAGGGCATCGGCTGGGGCTGGAAGAACTTCTACGACGAGGACGCGCCCATGCTCACCCCCGCCGAGACCATGGCCGAGGTCCGCCCCCTCCCCGACCTCGTCACCTACCAGTAGGCGGAGCCCGAGGGCGGGCGTCAGCGGCGCAGGAGCTCGCCGGAGACGACGCCCGCCTCGACCTCCTCGAGGGCGCGGCCGCGGGTCTCGGGCACGCGCTTCCAGATGAAGACGAGCGCGAGCAGGCCGACGGCGCCGAACAGGAAGAACGTTCCGGTGATGCCGACCCCGGAGACGAGGGTGGGGAAGAACAGGCCGAGCACCGCGTTCGTGATCCAGTGGCAGAAGATCGCGATGCCGACGCCGACGCCGCGGATCCGCAGCGGGAAGATCTCGGACAGCATCACCCAGGTGACGATGTTGAGGAACGTCTGCATGCTCCCCACGAACGCGACGACCAGCACCAGGATCACGTACGGCCGCGCCGGGTTCCCGACGGGGAGCGCGACGGAGGCGATGCCGATCAGGAAGTGCATCGCGGTGGTCAGGGAGTAGCCGAGCAGGAGGGTCGTGCGGCGGTTCATCGTCTGCATGAGCCGCAGCCCGATCAGGCCGCCGATCACGGCGATCGCCCCGGGCGCGATGTTGGCGACGAGCGCGCCGCCGTGGTCGAAGCCCGCCTCCTTCAGCACCGCCTGGCCGTCGTACATGATCGAGCTGATGCCCGCGAGCTGCTGGGCGACTCCGATCCCGATGCCCACCAGCAGGATGCGCACCGCCCAGCGCTCGCGCAGCGCCTGCAGCAGGGGGATCCTCGGGCCGTCCTTCGCGCCGATCGAGCGGGCGATGGTCTCCGCCTCCGAGTGGGCCCGGTAGGGCGTCCGGATGGTCGTGAGCACGTCGAGCGGCTCGTCGCGGCGGCCGTGCGCGATCAGCCAGCGCGGCGACTCCGGGACCCGGGTCATGCCGAGCAGGAGCGCCGCGGCGGGGAGCGCGGCGACGGCGAGCATGATCCGCCAGACGCCGGGCAGCTCGCCCCAGACGGTGCCGATGACGGCGTTGGCCACGAAGGCGGCGAGCTGGCCGATCACGATCATCAGCTCGTTGCGGCCGGCGAGGGAGCCGCGGATCTCGGAGGGGGAGATCTCGGAGAGGTAGATCGGCACGACCACCGAGGCGCCGCCGACGGCCAGTCCGAGGACCGCCCGCCCGAGGACCATCACGCCGAAGCCCGGCGCCACCACGCAGACCAGGGCGCCGACGAGGAAGAGCACGGCGAGGAGGCGGATCGTGGTCCGCCTCCCGAGGGCGTCGGCGAGGCGTCCGCCCGAGATCGCGCCGATCGCGGCGGCGAAGAGGAGCGAGCTGGTGACGACCCCCTCGGTCAGCGCGGTGAGGCCCAGCTCGGCCGACATCGGCTCGAGGGCGCCGTTGATGACGCCGGTGTCGTAGCCGAAGAGGAGGCCGCCGAGGGTCGCGATGAGCGCGATGAGGCCGAGACGCCGAGTCGGCGCCTCCAGGGAGGTGGTGGTCATCCGCTCACTCTGACGCATGGCCGCGCGGTGAGCGAACCCTGGACCGTCGGGGGAACCCGGTGTAGCGGGTCCCCTCGACGGCCCGGGGCCCCTCGGCGGCAGGGAGGGGGGAGGGAGCGTGCGGAGGGGGTGCTCAGGAGGAGACGCGCGCGCCCTCGCGCAGGCCCTCCTCCTTGGCCTGCTGCACCAGGGCGGCGATGCGGCGGCGCGAGCGCGAGCGCCCGGCGAGCAGCGCCGCGAGGATGAGGGCGACGCCGAGGATCATGAGCAGCTGCGGGACCGGCACGGCGGCGACCGTGATCGACTCCGTCACGGGAGCGGTGGCGACCGGCTCCTGATCGGCGGCGGCGACGGTCGGTGCGATGGTCAGGTCGGCGCCGACCCCGAAGAGGGGCCAGATGCCGTCGAGCTGCACCGAGACGCTGCGCCGGTCGCCGGGCAGCAGCTCCTGCTGGGGCGCGTCGGCCGCGACGACGGGGGCGGTGGCGCCCTGGGCGCTCGCCGTGCCGTCGAGCAGCAGGCGCACGTTGCCAGTGTTCACCACGTCGGCGACGAGCCAGCGGACGCCGGGCTGGCCCCGGCTCCCGGAGCGGCGGTAGCCGCTGGCCAGGTCCTCGACGGCGAAGAACGGGGCCACCTCGCCGGTCACGCGGGTCATCACGCGGAAGCCGATGCGGCTCTCCACTCCGACGTTCGCGCCTCCCGCCTCGGTGCCCTGCGAGAGCACGGAGGCGGCGATGCCGGCGGCGTGGTCGCCGGGGGTGGCGTTGTCGGGGACCGTCACGGTGAACGGCACCACGCCGCTGCTGCCCGGATCGACGGTCACGGTCTCGGGGGCGGAGATCCACAGCCCGGCGTCGACCGACTCCTGGTCGGAGTTCAGCATGTTGAAGCGGCCGGTGTCGGTGAAGTAGCCGTCGGCGCTGGTGATGCTGAAGGTCACGGGCTGGTCGCTGAGGTTCCGCACGACCGCCTCGTCCGAGGCGCTCGCGCCGGGGGCGAGCTCGAGCTCGACCCACGCGCGCTTGTCGGGGACGCCGTCGGTGGAGGGGCTGACCGCCCAGGTGATCGCTCCGTCGGCCGCGACGGCCGCCGGAGCGACCCCCACGCCGAGGAGGGCGACGACCAGCGCGAGCAGCGCGGGGAGGAGCGGGCGGCGGGGAGCGGCGGAGCGGCGCGGAGCAGTCATCAGAACCTCATGGTCGCACGGGGGAAGCACGACGCGGCCGGGCGGGCGGGCCCGGCCGCGTCGGCCGTGGTGGGATCGCGGCCGAGGGAGTGCGTCCCCCGGCCGCGACGGGTCACTCGAAGAGCGACAGGGTGATGGTGGACGAGTACGCGCCGGCGTCCACGTTCACGGGGGTGCGGAGGAAGAGGTCGGCGTCGGCGCTCCAGGAGCCCTCGGGGTTGACCTGCTGGGAGTTGCTGGCGACGATCGCGAGCAGCTCCTTGCCCTTCAGGCCGACGCCGTTGGCGCCGCCGTCGATGGCGGTGCCGACCTCATCGCCCGCGGCGACCTCGCCGAGGTCTCCACCGTCGACCAGGTCCGGGGTCCAGCCGAGGTTCTCGGCGCCGATGGTCGAGCCGTCGGCCGACGTGAAGTCGCTCGCCGTGCCGATGACGTACCACGCGGAGCCGGGGGAGACGTCCGCGGCGTCACGGGTGTCGGTGACCGTGACGGTGGGCAGGGTGCCGGTGAACTGGCGGCGGACGTTGTCCGAGCCGGTCTCGGTCAGCGTCGTCGAGTCCGCGGCGACGGTCATCGAGAGGGCGCCGGTCCCGGGGAGGTCGGCGATCTCGACGTTGATGTCGACGTCGTCGTTGCCGTAGTTGACCTCGGCGGCGAACGCCGTTCCGGCGACTCCGAGCAGGAGGACGCCTCCGGCCAGTCCAGCGGCTCCGCGGATCAGAAGGGATCGGGTGTTCATGTCGGGTGTTCTCCGTTCTCCGGCCGGCGTCGTCGCCGGCTCGATCTCAATGGGTGTGGGTCGTGCCCGCGGATCAGCTGCAGCTGGCCGCGGAGTAGGGGGCGGTCGCGGAGGCCGTGGCCGGCTTCCCGCTGATGAACGCGGTCGCCGTGGCGGTCGCGGATCCGTCGGTCACGCTCGTCGCCCGGGTGGTGAAGGCGGCCGAGACGGTGGCGCCGGGAGCGACGTCGGCGAAGCTCTTGGAGCCCCACGTCGTGCCGATCACGATCTTCGCGGCGAAGGCGTTCGGGTTCGTGGCGGTCGCGGTGACGACGATCTTCCCGGCGGCGCAGCGCGTCGTGGAGGTCGTGGTCACGGCGATCGCGGGTGCCGAGTCGGTCACGGGACCGACGGAGGCGGAGGCCGTCGCCGGCGTCCACTGCGGCTTCGCGGCGGTCACGGCCACCGAGATCGTCGCTCCGCGGTCGGCGGCGGTGAGCGTGTAGCTCGACGCCGTCGCCCCGCTGATCGCGGTCCCACCGCGCTTCCACTGGAAGCCGGTCGCCGTCCACGGGGAGGAGGCGGAGGCGGTCAGCGTGCTGCCCACCGTCGCCTTCCCCGTGATCGAGGCTGCGAGCGGCGCGGTGTCGACGATCGTCTGCGCGGCGACGCTGGTGAGGGTCGGGACGACCTTCTGCATGAGCCCGGTCGTCTTGTCGAAGGTCACCCGGTCGATCGTCGTCTCGCGGTGCTGGCCGTCTCCGCCGGGGATGGCGAAGCGGTGGTAGGCGATGTACCAGTCGTCCGTGCCGGGCACGTTGACGATCGAGTTGTGGCCCGTGGCGAGGATGCCCTGCGAGGTGTCCTTCTCGAGGACCACGCCGCGGTAGGTCCACGGTCCGTCGACGCTCGTCGAGGTGGCGTAGCCGACCTTGTAGTTCTCCGAGCCGGTGTCGTCGATCGAGTAGGTGAGGTGGTACAGACCGTCGCGGTAGTTCAGGAACGCACCCTCGCGGAAGTCGGTCAGACCGCTGATCTTCTTGATCGTGCCGGTCTTGATCGAGAGCATGTCGTCGGACAGCTCCCCGTAGAGCGGGTCGCCGTTGCCCCAGAAGAGGTAGCTCTTGCCGGTCTTCGGGTCGGTGAACGCGGCGGGGTCGATCGCCTGGCCGGACCGCACGGACTCGCCGTTGGTGATCATCGCGGTCGGCTGCGCCGTGAACGGGCCCATCGGGCTGTCCGAGACGGCGACTCCGATCGTCTTGCGGTTCAGCGAGGAGTTCTCGCCGGAGAAGTAGAAGTAGTACTTCCCGTTCTTCTCGATGATCGTCGGCGCCCAGGCGTTGCCGGTCGCCCACGGCACGTTGCCGTTCGCGCCGTCGAGCGTCAGGAAGGGCTGCTCCGAGCGGGTCCAGTCGATGAGGTTCTTCGAGGACCAGGCGTAGAAGGTCTTGCCGCCCCAGCCGGCGAAGCCGTCCGAGGTCGCGTACAGGTAGTAGGTGTCGCCGAAGACCGCGATGTTCGGGTCGGCGTTCAGGCCTGCGAGGACCGGGGACTTCATGACGACGGCCTTCAGGGTCCAGGTGGTCGCGGTGCCGCCGGCGGCGGGCGTGAGCACGACCGTCTGCGGGGTGGAGAGGTCGCGGACGGTGCCGGAGGCGGGGCTCGCCGTGACGCCGGCCGCGGTGGAGAAGGTCGGGGTGAGCTTCGTCAGGTCGGTCCCCGGCTTCACCGGGAAGGTGACCGTCCTGCTCGCCGAGTCGACGATCGGGGTCGTCTTCAGGACGTCGCCGCTGAGCGACAGGTCGACCAGGGCCGACGTGTTGCCGGAGGCGGCGAGCACCTCGGAGGCGCTGAGGGCCCGGTTGTAGACCGAGAACTCGCGGATCTGGCCGCGGAAGCGGTTGTCGGCGTCGTAGTTCGAGCGCCCGATGTAGTTCGCCGAGGTGGAGCCGCCGCCGATGTCCTTCGGGTCGGTCGTGACGGTGCCGCTGGCGACCTTCACTCCGTCGAGGTAGATCGTGCCGGTGGTGCCGGAGAGCGTGTACGTCAGGTGCGCCCAGGTGCCGCGGGGGAGGGCCGAGCCGCCGGCGACGGTCTGCTCGGTGGTGTAGTTCCCGGTCGCGATGCTGGTGCGGTAGTTGTTGCCCGAGGTGAAGAGGTAGCCGTCGCCGGCGCCGTTCGTGGTGTTGCCCAGGCCGTAGAGGAAGTAGGCGCCGCCCTGCGCGGGGTCGATCCAGACGTCGGACTGGATGGTGAGGTCCGTCACTCCGGCGAGCAGGTCGTTCGGCAGCTTGACGTAGTCGTCGGTGCCGTCGAGCTGCAGGGCGCCGTCCTTCCAGGTGCCACCCGAGGGCAGCGTGCCGTTCTGGTTGTTGCCCGAGCTGTCGCGCACCGTGGTGCCCGAGCCGCCGTCGAAGGTGTAGCGGAGGATCTCGCCGGCCGCGTTGACCGGCTTCGCGGCGGGGCCGGTGCTGCTGGTGCCGTAGGCGGCCGTCAGGCGCGCCTCCTCAGCGCTCGAGAGGCGGAGCACCGAGCCGTGGCGGAAGGGCTTCGAGAACGAGTACGTGTTCGCGCCGGTGGTGCCGACAGGAAGCGCCGTGAACCGCATGTCCGCGAGGGTGTCGGTGACGTAGGCGGAGTAGCCGAACGAGTCGCCCATGACGACCCAGCGGCCGTCGGGCAGCTGGTAGACGGTGAGGCCCTCGAGGTGGTCGGAGAGGCCGCGGGACTTCTCCTCGCCGAAGCCGATCACGCGGGTCCAGGGGCCGGCGAGACTCGGGGCCTTGTCGACGACCGTGCGCCAGTCGGCGGTGGAGAAGCGGTAGTACGTGTCCCCCTCCTTCGCGATGGTCGTGTCGATGATGCTGCCGCGGCTCCCGCCGCCGGCGGCGGGGTTCTCGTCCAGCCAGACCTTCGGGGTGGAGAAGCCGACGAAGTCGCGCGTGGTCGAGACGTAGACGCGCTGGGCGGAGGCCCCGCCGGTCAGCGTCTTGTCGCGGGCGGCCCAGTAGACGTAGTACTGGCCGGTCGCGTCGTCCCAGATCGCCTCAGGAGCCCAGACGTTGCCCGCGTCGGGGAAGCCGGCGAAGACGATGCTCTGATCGCTCCAGTTCACGAGGTCCGTCGAGCGCCAGACGACGAGGTTCTTGCTCGCGTTGGTCTGGTCCCAGGTGCCGCCGGGAGCGGTGCCCTCGGCGTGCAGGTCGGTGCCGATGATCCAGTACTCGTCGCCGGTGGGGGAGCGCACGAGGTGCGGATCGCGGACGCCGAGGGTGCCGCCGAGGTTGGCGAGCACGGCCTTGTCGTTGTTGAGCTTCGACCAGTGCAGACCGTCGGTGCTGGAGCCGAAGTAGATCTTCTCGTAGTCGGTCGAGGCGAAGTGGGTCCAGAGGTAGCCCGCGTCGTACTCGGTGTCGAGGTCCGCGGGAGCCGCGGTCACCGTGACGGGCAGCTGCCGGGTCGCGGTCGTGCCGGCGATCGTCGCGGTGAGTGTGACGGGCGTGGCGGCGGACCGGCGCTTCACGACGCCGGTCGTGCTGAGCACGGCCGTGTTCGAGGAGGACCAGGCGACGTCGTAGGAGCCGGCCTTCGCGGGCAGCGTCACGTTGCCGCGGACGTCGCCGGAGTTGACGATCGAGAGGGCGTCGAGCGCCTTCTGGGCGTCGGCGTTCACGTCCTTGGCGGGCACGGTGGCGGTGAAGGTGCGGGTGGCCGTGGCCGAGCCGCGGGTGGTCGTGGCGGTCAGCTCGACCGAGGCGACCCCGGTCGCGGGCGGCGTGACGACTCCGCTGGTCGAGACGACCGCGGAGTTGCTCGAGGCCCAGGCGATGGCGGAGCCGTTGGGGCCGGTCGTCGGGAGGGTGAGGTTCGCGGAGACCGAGGAGAGGCTCCCGAGGTCCAGGGCGGCGGAGTCGCGGGAGACGCGCGTGCTGTCCGGGGCCTGGAGGGTCGCGACGTCGGCCGCGCTGAGCGCCGTGCTGTAGACGCGGAAGTCGCGGACCGAGCCGGCGAGGGTCTTGTCCGCCGTGTAGACGGAGCGGCCGATAGCGTTCGCGGTGGTGGTGCCGTTGCCGATCGCGGCGGGAGTGATGGTCACTCCTGTCTGCTGCGCGACCTGGGTGCCGTCGAGGTAGAGGCGTGCGGTGTCGCTCGCGTCGTCGAGCGTGTAGGTGAGGGTCTTCCAGACGCTGCGCGCGAGGTTCGCGTTGGAGTTGACGGTCTGCTCGGTGGTCCAGTTGCCGGTGGCGATCGAGGCCTTGTAGCCGTTGCCCGTCGTGTAGAGGTAGCCGTTCCCGGCGCCGTTCGTCGTGTTGCCGAGGCCCCAGATGAAGTAGGGCGTGCCCTGGTTCGCGTTCACCAGGACCTCGGTGCTGACCGTGATCGAGTTCAGGCCCGCGAGCAGGTTGTCGGGCAGCTTGACGTAATCGTCGGTCCCGTCGAGGGCGACGCCCGCGGCTCCGCGAGGAGCGGCTCCGTTGACGAGCGTGCCGGTGCGGCCCTTGCCCGAGCTGTCGGCGACGGTCGTGCCGCTCGTCTCGTCGAGCGCGTAGCGCAGGACGAGGCTGTCGGAGGGAGCTGCGCTCGCCGACTGGGCCGTCAGAAGGGGGACGGTGAGGGCCACGGCCGTCACGAGGACGAGTGGTCGCAGGAAAGGCTTCATCGCGCTTTGCTCCAGGGTCGGCACCATTGCTGAGGGGAGGGAGTGTGCCGGCTTCGTACGCGGCAATGTTCACGGTAACACTATGTTGACGACAACGTGAAGAGCCTAACCGGATCATTTCGCGACACTCCAGAGGAGAGGCGAACCGGTTCGACGAATCCCGAGTGCGTCCTGGAGCGACGCGGACGCCGATGTCCGGTCGGATCAGCCGCGGTCGACGTCGCGCGAACGGCACAGCGCGCGGTCCATCGCCCTCAGCGTCCGGAAGCCGGCCCGCTCGGCCACGGCCGCGCGAGCCGAGGGCGAGAGCGACGGGCTCGCGGCGAGCAGCGACGCGGCGAGGTGCACGCGCCGCTCGCGGAGGGTCGCGGCCACGGTCGTGCCCCGGCGGTGGAAGGCGCGGTCCAGCGTCGCCCGCGAGACGCGGAGCCGCATCGCGAGAACGCCGGCGGTGAAGTCCGCGTCACCCGCCTCCGCATCGATGACGGCGATCGCGCGGAGGAGGACGCCCTCGAGTCCGTCCTCCGGACGGGCGGGCGGCAGGCTCTGCTTGATCAGGGCCGACGCGGTCGCCTCGAGCGCCCGGCGCAGCTCGCTGAAGCCGGGATCGCCCGCCGCGAGGTCCGCGTTGAGGGTCGCGTTGACGAGGGAGACGAAGGCGCCGCTGTAGCTGTCGGCGGCGAGCAGGGTGCAGGACGGCCCGTCGGACTGTGCGCTCGTGAGGCCGAGCCTGCCCCAGGACGTCCTCAGCGCCAGCCAGGCGGAGTCCTCCTCCGCCCGGAACCGAGCGGAGTCGTCGCGTCGGAGGAGGGCGAGCCCGCCGGGCCGCAGACGAGCGGCCTCGAGAGGGCCGTCGACGACGATCTCGCCGGCGACCGGGACGATGAGGTCGACCTCGGCCCGGTCGGGGGCGGGGAGGGGCGGGTCGGTCCGGAGCGTGCCGGGTGTGTGCCAGAGGCGGCTCAGCCGGAAGCCGTCGACGGCGAGCACGTCCCCGGCGAGGTGCAGGGGCGGAGCTCCGTCGCTCGCCCAGCCGAGGCTCCTCAGCCACGCCTCCACGCGGGGACCGCTCAGCTGCAGCGTCTCGACGAGACCGCGCGGGGCGGCCGGCTGCTCGGAAGCGGTCACCGGGCTCCTTCGCAGCGGGGACGGGGTGCGCGGGCGGTGACCACGTTAGGCCGGGGGAGGGGCGCCGAGACGGGGTGGCGCGTTCCTCCTCGGACGAGGCGCCCGTCCTCGGCGGGAGGGCGGAGGCGGCCCTCCTCGCCCGCGGTCCGGCAGGACGCGGGCGGAGAGGGCCGCCGGGCGCGGATCAGCGGCAGTCGGTTCTCGCCTTGATCCAGTGGGGGTTCAGCGCGCCGTCTCCCTGGGCGGTGATCCCGGCCGCATCGGGGCCGGTGCTGGCACCGGAGCCGATCTTGGTCCACGTGTTCTGCGCCGTGCTGTAGTACCAGATGTCGCCGTTCGCCTTCACGGAGACGTTCCCATCCGCTCCCTGACCGTAGGTGCGGACGAACCCGGAGTTCTCCGGAACGGTCGCGAGCCGGGTGCCGTACTGCAGGACCCCGTCCTTGATCCAGTGGATCTCGAACGTCCCGCCCGGCCGCTGGGTCAGTCCGGCGGCGCTCGGCTCGGTGCTGGCTCCGGTGCCGACGAGGTCCCAGACGTTGCCCTGCGGGGTGTACCGCCAGATGTCGCCGTTCGACTTCACGGCGATCGTGCCGCGGGTGCCGAGGCCGTAGACGCGGACGAATCCGGAGTTGGTCGGCACGGTGGCCCCTGCGGTGCCGTACTGCAGGACTCCGTTCTTGATCCAGTGGACGTTCAGGGTCCCGGCCGGGTTCGCGGAGATGCCGGCCGCGCTCGGCTCGGTGCTGGCGCCGGTGCCCAGAAGGGTCCACTCGTCGGTCTGGCGGTTGTACCGCCAGACGTCGCCGTTCGACTTGATGGAGACGTTCCCGTCCGCGCCCTGACCGTAGGTGCGGACGAATCCGGAGTTGCTCGGAACGGTCGCGAGCGCCTTGCCGTACTGGAGGACTCCGTCCTTGATCCAGTGCGCGTTGTAGGTTCCGTCCGGCTGCTGCGTGAGCCCGGATGTGCTGGGCTCCGTGGAGGCGCCCGTGCCGAGCTTCTGCCAGCCGTCCGACCGCCGGTACTGCCAGATGTCGCCGTTCGCCTTGACGGAGACGTTGCCGTTCACACCCTGCGAGGAGGTGTGGATGAATCCGGAGTTCTCGGGAACAGTGGCGAGGCCCGTGCTGTACTGCAGGTCGCCGGTCTGGCGGACCGGGAACGGGGCGTTCGTCTTCGCCGAGCCGCCGAAGGCGAGGGCCGAGCCGGTCGAGGGGCCCGCGATGACGCCGCCGACCGGGATGGTGGCGACTCCGTTCGCGTCGGTCACGAAGGTGTCGGTCCCGCTCCCTCCGAAGCGGAAGCCGGGCGGGGTGTTCACCCGCACGGGGACGTTCGCGACGTTGCCGCCGGTGAGGGTCAGCGTGATCGGCGCCGTGTTGGGCATGCACGCGATCATGGTCGGGATGGAGCTGAACACGAGGGTCTGCGTGGCAGAGGCGGCGGCGGCCGGGGTGGCCGTCGCTGCGGCGATCACGGGCAGGGACCAGGTGGCGCCGGCGACGACGGTGCGTCGCCTCAGCGGACCCTGCTCAGCGGGAGAGTTGTCTGAAGTCACAGTGAAGCTCCTCGGTCTGTCTTCTCGCCGGCGGCCTGCTCGGAGGACGGTCGTCGTCCGCTCGGGCGCTTCGGCGGGTACGACGGGCGCCGTACCGCTGGGGAGTCTTCCCGCGGGCGGGCGGTCTGCCCAAGCGCTCGGGGGCAGGTGAGGAGGAAGTGGCGCCGCCGTGAGGAGGGAGTGGTGGGCTCCGGCGCCGTCCCGAGTCGCGATCGCCCTCCTGACCCGGTGATCCCGTCGGTCGCACGCTGCCGCCGGGGCGCCGCCGGCGCGGTGAGCGGGAGCGTCGCCGTCCGCTGTGACCGGTCCGGTGACAAACGGAGCACGCGCGGGCTGCGAATCACTCCTGTGGTTAGGCGTCAGCGTGCCCGCGAGGAGGGGGCGCCCGATGAGGTCGAGATCGGCCGAGATGTACCGGCGGATGGCCGAGCACTGGAACGGCGTGGAGGCCCGTTCTGGACTGCGGGTCGAGGCGACGGGCTCGCTCGGCTTCGAGATCGCCAGACTGTGGATTCCCGGTGGCTGCGTTCTCGAGCAGAAGCCGCAGTCGCGCTGCCCGCCGGGCGCGCATCTGCTGCTGGTCGTCGAGGGCGGAGGACGCATCCGACAGGACGGACGGATGCTCGAGTGCGGCAGTGGTGATCTGGTGGTCATCGACGCGGAGCCGCGGACCGGGGCGCGCTTCCCCCGCTCGACCGTGATCTACGCCTGGGTGCTCGGCGAGCGGGCGCTGGAGCAGCGCTGGATCACGGAGCGCTTCGGCGAGGTCCTGCCCGTCGCCGGCTGCTTCCTGGCCCCGGCGCGGGCGCTGATGAACGGTCTCCTCGACGGCGACCCCGCTCTTGCGGAGCAGCCCGCCGTCGCCCGCCCGGGCGACGCCTTCCTGAAGGAGCTGGTCGAGGGCTCCGCACCGCGCAGGCGTCCCCGCGCCGAGGACGTCTACGGGGAGGCCATGGCCCTGATCGAGGAGCGCCACCGCGATCCCGCCTTCACCGCCGCCCGGCTCGCCCGCGAGCTCCTGGTGTCGGAGCTGACGCTGGCTCGCGCGTTCTCCTTCCTCGGGCGGACGGCCGACGACGAGCTCGAGCGGCGCCGGGCGGGCACCCTCCTGCTCCTGATCGGCGGGCGGTCCCTGGCGACGGCCGACTTCGCGCGCTCGGCCGAGGAGGCGGGCTTCGCCTCCGAGGGGAGCGCTCGCCGCGCGCTGTGGCGGCTCTCCCAGCGCCGCTGACCGCGACGGTCCCCGTGGCCGTCCTCCCGGTCCGGCGACGGCGTGCGGCCGGATTCCGAGCGCGAGGCGCGGAGGCCTGGGAGATCCGTGCGAACGTCCGGCGGTGATCGACAGATGAGGGATTCTGTTCGTTCGACGCGGAGGAGGCGGGAGATGGGGGCCGCAGAGGAGCGGATGCAGGCGTTCGCTCGCGCAGGGGACGAGCGCGGGACGGGCGCTCCCGGTCTGCGGATGGACGCAGCGGACGGACCGGGACTCGCGCTGACGCGGGTGTGGGGGCCGAACGGGATCAGGGTCGCCCTCTCGCCGTCGGTCGACAGGGCGGACAGGCCGGTGGGCGTTCACATCTCCCTGATCGTCGAGGGCGGGGGCGAGGTCGTCCTCGACGAGGGCGTGCTCGAGGCGACGCCGAACAGCGTCCTGCTCCTCGACGCCAGGGTCCCGGTGCGCATCGACTGCCGGCGGCCCACCCTCTCGTACACCTGGAGCTTCGACGCCGCCGTGCTCGAGCACCGGTGGGTCCGCGAGCGGATCAACGAGGTCGTGCCGGTGCGCGAGTCGGTCTGGACGCCTGCCCGCGCCCTCGCGAACAGCCTGATCGAGGGCGATCCGGCCGTGCTGGGCGCCGCCGGCGTGAGGCGGGCGAGCGAGCTGCTGCTGGAGGGGATCGTCGAGCACAGCGCTCCGCGGGTCCGGACCCGCGGCGCCGACCAGGTCTACGCGGAGGCGATCCCGGTGATCGAGGCACGCCACCGCGACCCGGCGTTCTCCGCCGCGGTGCTCGCCCGGGAGCTGCTCGTCTCCCCTCGCATGCTCGCGGAGGCGTTCGCGTTCCTCGGCCGCACGCCGGCGGAGGAGATCGCGACGCGACGGGCGGGCACCCTCCGGCGCCGCATCGGCCTGCGGCGGCGGGGCCCTGCCGACTTCGCCCGCCTCGCCGAGGAACGCGAACGCCTCCGCGAGCATGCGAGGGGAGACGAGCAGCTCCCGGGCGAGCACCGCGGCGGAGAACGCCGGGTCGCGGTGGCGTGCCTCGATCACCGGGATCGCCTCCGCGTAGACCTGGTCGGCGCCGCGGGTCCGGACCCGCGGAGCGCTGTGCTCGACGATCCCCTCCAGCAGCAGCTCGCTCGCCCGCCTCACGCCGGCGGCGCCCAGCACGGCCGGATCGCCCTCGATCAGGCTGTTCGCGAGGGCGCGGGCAGGCGTCCAGACCGACTCGCGCACCGGCACGACCTCGTTGATCCGCTCGCGGACCCACCGGTGCTCGAGCACGGCGGCGTCGAAGCTCCAGGTGTACGAGAGGGTGGGCCGCCGGCAGTCGATGCGCACCGGGACCCTGGCGGCGAGGAGCAGGAGGCTGTTCGGCGTCGCCTCGAGCACGCCCTCGTCGAGGACGACCTCGCCCACGCCCTCGACGATCAGGGAGATGTGAACGCCCACCGGCCTGTCCGCCCTGTCGACCGACGGCGAGAGGGCGACCCTGATCCCGTTCGGCCCCCACACCCGCGTCAGCGCGAGTCCCGGTCCGTCCGCTGCGTCCGTCCGCAGACCGGGAGCGCCCGTCCCGCGCTCGTCCCCTGCGCGAGCGAACGCCTGCATCCGCTCCTCTGCGGCCCCCATCTCCCGCCTCCTCCGCGTCGAACGAACAGAATCCCTCATCTGTCGATCACCGCCGGACGTTCGCACGGATCTCCCAGGCCTCCGCGCCTCGCGCTCGGAATCCGGCCGCACGCCGTCGCCGGACCGGGAGGACGGCCACGGGGACCGTCGCGGTCAGCGGCGCTGGGAGAGCCGCCACAGCGCGCGGCGAGCGCTCCCCTCGGAGGCGAAGCCCGCCTCCTCGGCCGAGCGCGCGAAGTCGGCCGTCGCCAGGGACCGCCCGCCGATCAGGAGCAGGAGGGTGCCCGCCCGGCGCCGCTCGAGCTCGTCGTCGGCCGTCCGCCCGAGGAAGGAGAACGCGCGAGCCAGCGTCAGCTCCGACACCAGGAGCTCGCGGGCGAGCCGGGCGGCGGTGAAGGCGGGATCGCGGTGGCGCTCCTCGATCAGGGCCATGGCCTCCCCGTAGACGTCCTCGGCGCGGGGACGCCTGCGCGGTGCGGAGCCCTCGACCAGCTCCTTCAGGAAGGCCTCGCCCGCCCGGGCGACGGCGGGCTGCTCCGCAAGAGCGGGGTCGCCGTCGAGGAGACCGTTCATCAGCGCCCGCGCCGGGGCCAGGAAGCAGCCGGCGACGGGCAGGACCTCGCCGAAGCGCTCCGTGATCCAGCGCTGCTCCAGCGCCCGCTCGCCGAGCACCCAGGCGTAGATCACGGTCGAGCGGGGGAAGCGCGCCCCGGTCCGCGGCTCCGCGTCGATGACCACCAGATCACCACTGCCGCACTCGAGCATCCGTCCGTCCTGTCGGATGCGTCCTCCGCCCTCGACGACCAGCAGCAGATGCGCGCCCGGCGGGCAGCGCGACTGCGGCTTCTGCTCGAGAACGCAGCCACCGGGAATCCACAGTCTGGCGATCTCGAAGCCGAGCGAGCCCGTCGCCTCGACCCGCAGTCCAGAACGGGCCTCCACGCCGTTCCAGTGCTCGGCCATCCGCCGGTACATCTCGGCCGATCTCGACCTCATCGGGCGCCCCCTCCTCGCGGGCACGCTGACGCCTAACCACAGGAGTGATTCGCAGCCCGCGCGTGCTCCGTTTGTCACCGGACCGGTCACAGCGGACGGCGACGCTCCCGCTCACCGCGCCGGCGGCGCCCCGGCGGCAGCGTGCGACCGACGGGATCACCGGGTCAGGAGGGCGATCGCGACTCGGGACGGCGCCGGAGCCCACCACTCCCTCCTCACGGCGGCGCCACTTCCTCCTCACCTGCCCCCGAGCGCTTGGGCAGACCGCCCGCCCGCGGGAAGACTCCCCAGCGGTACGGCGCCCGTCGTACCCGCCGAAGCGCCCGAGCGGACGACGACCGTCCTCCGAGCAGGCCGCCGGCGAGAAGACAGACCGAGGAGCTTCACTGTGACTTCAGACAACTCTCCCGCTGAGCAGGGTCCGCTGAGGCGACGCACCGTCGTCGCCGGCGCCACCTGGTCCCTGCCCGTGATCGCCGCAGCGACGGCCACCCCGGCCGCCGCCGCCTCTGCCACGCAGACCCTCGTGTTCAGCTCCATCCCGACCATGATCGCGTGCATGCCCAACACGGCGCCGATCACGCTGACCCTCACCGGCGGCAACGTCGCGAACGTCCCCGTGCGGGTGAACACCCCGCCCGGCTTCCGCTTCGGAGGGAGCGGGACCGACACCTTCGTGACCGACGCGAACGGAGTCGCCACCATCCCGGTCGGCGGCGTCATCGCGGGCCCCTCGACCGGCTCGGCCCTCGCCTTCGGCGGCTCGGCGAAGACGAACGCCCCGTTCCCGGTCCGCCAGACCGGCGACCTGCAGTACAGCACGGGCCTCGCCACTGTTCCCGAGAACTCCGGATTCATCCACACCTCCTCGCAGGGTGTGAACGGCAACGTCTCCGTCAAGGCGAACGGCGACATCTGGCAGTACCGGCGGTCGGACGGCTGGCAGAAGCTCGGCACGGGCGCCTCCACGGAGCCCAGCACATCCGGGCTCACGCAGCAGCCGGACGGAACCTACAACGCGCACTGGATCAAGGACGGAGTCCTCCAGTACGGCAAGGCGCTCGCGACCGTTCCGAGCAACTCCGGATTCGTCCGCACCTACGGTCAGGGCGCGGACGGGAACGTCTCCATCAAGTCGAACGGCGACGTCTGGCGGTACAACCGCCAGACCGACGAGTGGACCCTTCTGGGCACCGGCGCCAGCACCGAGCCGAGCGCGGCCGGCATCTCCGCGAACCCGGCCGGGACCCTGAACGTCCACTGGATCAAGAACGGAGTCCTGCAGTACGGCACCGCAGGGGCCACCGTGCCGACCAACTCCGGATTCGTCCGCGTCTACGGCCTCGGCACCCGCGGCACGATCGCCGTGAAGTCGAACGGCGACATCTGGCGGTACACCCCGCAGGGCAACGTCTGGGACCTCGTCGGCACCGGAGCCAGCACCGAGCCGAGCGCCGCCGGACTGACCCAGCGGCCGGGCGGGACGTTCGAGATCCACTGGATCAAGGACGGGGTCCTGCAGTACGGCACCCGGCTCGCGACCGTTCCGGAGAACTCCGGGTTCGTCCGCACCTACGGTCAGGGAGCGGATGGGAACGTCTCCGTGAAGGCGAACGGCGACATCTGGTACTACAGCACGGCGCAGAACACGTGGACCAAGATCGGCTCCGGTGCCAGCACCGGCCCCGATGCGGCCGGGATCACCGCCCAGGGAGACGGCGCGCTGAACCCCCACTGGATCAAGGCGAGAACCGACTGCCGCTGATCCGCGCCCGGCGGCCCTCTCCGCCCGCGTCCTGCCGGACCGCGGGCGAGGAGGGCCGCCTCCGCCCTCCCGCCGAGGACGGGCGCCTCGTCCGAGGAGGAACGCGCCACCCCGTCTCGGCGCCCCTCCCCCGGCCTAACGTGGTCACCGCCCGCGCACCCCGTCCCCGCTGCGAAGGAGCCCGGTGACCGCTTCCGAGCAGCCGGCCGCCCCGCGCGGTCTCGTCGAGACGCTGCAGCTGAGCGGTCCCCGCGTGGAGGCGTGGCTGAGGAGCCTCGGCTGGGCGAGCGACGGAGCTCCGCCCCTGCACCTCGCCGGGGACGTGCTCGCCGTCGACGGCTTCCGGCTGAGCCGCCTCTGGCACACACCCGGCACGCTCCGGACCGACCCGCCCCTCCCCGCCCCCGACCGGGCCGAGGTCGACCTCATCGTCCCGGTCGCCGGCGAGATCGTCGTCGACGGCCCTCTCGAGGCCGCTCGTCTGCGGCCCGGCGGGCTCGCCCTCCTCCGACGCGACGACTCCGCTCGGTTCCGGGCGGAGGAGGACTCCGCCTGGCTGGCGCTGAGGACGTCCTGGGGCAGGCTCGGCCTCACGAGCGCACAGTCCGACGGGCCGTCCTGCACCCTGCTCGCCGCCGACAGCTACAGCGGCGCCTTCGTCTCCCTCGTCAACGCGACCCTCAACGCGGACCTCGCGGCGGGCGATCCCGGCTTCAGCGAGCTGCGCCGGGCGCTCGAGGCGACCGCGTCGGCCCTGATCAAGCAGAGCCTGCCGCCCGCCCGTCCGGAGGACGGACTCGAGGGCGTCCTCCTCCGCGCGATCGCCGTCATCGATGCGGAGGCGGGTGACGCGGACTTCACCGCCGGCGTTCTCGCGATGCGGCTCCGCGTCTCGCGGGCGACGCTGGACCGCGCCTTCCACCGCCGGGGCACGACCGTGGCCGCGACCCTCCGCGAGCGGCGCGTGCACCTCGCCGCGTCGCTGCTCGCCGCGAGCCCGTCGCTCTCGCCCTCGGCTCGCGCGGCCGTGGCCGGGCGGGCCGGCTTCCGGACGCTGATGGGGATGGACCGCGCGCTGTGCCGTTCGCGCGACGTCGACCGCGGCTGATCCGACCGGACATCGGCGTCCGCGTCGCTCCAGGACGCACTCGGGATTCGTCGAACCGGTTCGCCTCTCCTCTGGAGTGTCGCGAAATGATCCGGTTAGGCTCTTCACGTTGTCGTCAACATAGTGTTACCGTGAACATTGCCGCGTACGAAGCCGGCACACTCCCTCCCCTCAGCAATGGTGCCGACCCTGGAGCAAAGCGCGATGAAGCCTTTCCTGCGACCACTCGTCCTCGTGACGGCCGTGGCCCTCACCGTCCCCCTTCTGACGGCCCAGTCGGCGAGCGCAGCTCCCTCCGACAGCCTCGTCCTGCGCTACGCGCTCGACGAGACGAGCGGCACGACCGTCGCCGACAGCTCGGGCAAGGGCCGCACCGGCACGCTCGTCAACGGAGCCGCTCCTCGCGGAGCCGCGGGCGTCGCCCTCGACGGGACCGACGATTACGTCAAGCTGCCCGACAACCTGCTCGCGGGCCTGAACTCGATCACGGTCAGCACCGAGGTCCTGGTGAACGCGAACCAGGGCACGCCCTACTTCATCTGGGGCCTCGGCAACACGACGAACGGCGCCGGGAACGGCTACCTCTACACGACGGGCAACGGCTACAAGGCCTCGATCGCCACCGGCAACTGGACCACCGAGCAGACCGTCAACTCCAACGCGAACCTCGCGCGCAGCGTCTGGAAGACCCTCACCTACACGCTCGACGACGCGAGCGACACCGCACGCCTCTACCTCGACGGCACCCAGGTCGCGCAGCAGACAGGAGTGACCATCACTCCCGCCGCGATCGGCAACGGCACCACCACCGCGAACGCTATCGGCCGCTCCGTCTACACGGCGGACAAGACCCTCGCCGGCTCGGTCCGCGACTTCCGCGTCTACAGCACGGCGCTCAGCGCGGCCGACGTCGCGACCCTCCAGGCCCCGGACAGCACGCGCGTCTCCCGCGACTCCGCCGCCCTGGACCTCGGGAGCCTCTCCTCGGTCTCCGCGAACCTCACCCTCCCGACGACCGGCCCCAACGGCTCCGCCATCGCCTGGGCCTCGAGCAACTCCGCGGTCGTCTCGACCAGCGGAGTCGTCACGCCGCCCGCGACCGGGGTCGCCTCGGTCGAGCTGACCGCCACGACCACCCGCGGCTCGGCCACGGCCACCCGCACCTTCACCGCCACCGTGCCCGCCAAGGACGTGAACGCCGACGCCCAGAAGGCGCTCGACGCCCTCTCGATCGTCAACTCCGGCGACGTCCGCGGCAACGTGACGCTGCCCGCGAAGGCCGGCTCCTACGACGTCGCCTGGTCCTCCTCGAACACGGCCGTGCTCAGCACGACCGGCGTCGTGAAGCGCCGGTCCGCCGCCACGCCCGTCACACTCACCGCGACGATCGCCGGCACGACCGCGACCCGGCAGCTGCCCGTCACGGTGACCGCGGCTCCCGCGGACCTCGACACCGAGTACGACGCGGGCTACCTCTGGACCCACTTCGCCTCGACCGACTACGAGAAGATCTACTTCGGCTCCAGCACCGACGGTCTGCACTGGTCGAAGCTCAACAACGACAAGGCCGTGCTCGCCAACCTCGGCGGCACCCTCGGCGTCCGCGATCCGCACCTCGTGCGCTCCCCCACCGGCGACGAGTACTGGATCATCGGCACCGACCTGCACGCCGAGGGCACCGCTCCCGGCGGCACCTGGGACCAGACCAACGCGAGCAAGAACCTCGTCGTCTGGCGCTCGACGGACCTCGTGAACTGGAGCGATCAGAGCATCGTCTTCGCCGGCTTCCCCGACGCGGGCAACGTCTGGGCTCCTGAGGCGATCTGGGACGACGCGACCGGCCAGTACTACGTCTACTGGGCCGCCCGCGACAAGACGCTGACCGGCGGGGCCTCCGCCCAGCGCGTCTACGTCTCGACCACGCGCGACTTCGTCGGCTTCTCCACCCCGAAGGTCTGGCTGGACGAGAACCCCGCCGCCGGCGGCGGGAGCCGCGGCAGCATCATCGACACGACCATCGCGAAGGAGGGGGACACGTACTACCGCTTCTCCACCGCCGACTGGCGCACGGTCGTCGACAAGGCCCCGAGTCTCGCCGGCCCCTGGACCCGCGTGATCGGCTTCGGCGAGGAGAAGTCCCGCGGCCTCTCCGACCACCTCGAGGGCCTCACCGTCTACCAGCTGCCCGACGGCCGCTGGGTCGTCATGGGCGACTCGTTCGGCTACTCCGCCTACGTCACCGACACCCTCGCGGACATGCGGTTCACGGCGCTTCCTGTCGGCACCACCGGCGCGAACACGTACTCGTTCTCGAAGCCCTTCCGCCACGGCTCGGTGCTCCGCCTCTCGAGCGCTGAGGAGGCGCGCCTGACGGCCGCCTACGGCACCAGCAGCACCGGCCCCGCCGCGAAGCCGGTCAACGCGGCCGGCGAGATCCTCCGCTACACCTTCGACGGCGGCTCGGGCACCACGGTGCGCGACAGCTCGGGCAACAACCAGAACGGCACGCTGCCCTCGGGTGGCACCTGGAAGGACGGCGCCCTGCAGCTCGACGGCACCGACGACTACGTCAAGCTGCCGAACGACCTGCTCGCCGGAGTGACGGACCTCACCATCCAGTCCGACGTCTGGATCGACCCCGCGCAGGGCGGCGCCTACTTCCTCTACGGCCTGGGCAACACCACGAACGGCGCCGGCGACGGCTACCTCTTCACCTCGGGCAACAACTACCGCACCAGCATCGCGACCGGGAACTACACCACCGAGCAGACCGTCGCCGGCGGCTCGGCCCTCCCCCGCGGCACCTGGGCGCACCTGACGTACACGCTCTCCGGCACCACCGGCACGATCTACCTCGACGGAGTGAAGGTCGCCAGCGGCACCGTCACGACCGACCCGAAGGACATCGGCGGCGGCTCCACCTCGGCGAACTACATCGGGCGCTCGAACTACGACGCCGACAACCGCTTCCGCGGCCAGATCCGCGAGTTCTCGGTCTACAACCGGGCCCTCAGCGCCTCCGAGGTGCTCGCCGCCTCCGGCAACACGTCGGCCCTGGTCGACCTGTCGCTCAGCGGCGACGTCCTGAAGACGACCCCGATCGTCGACTCGGCGAGCAGGACGGTCACCTTCCCGGTGAAGCCGGGGACCGACCTGACGAAGCTCACCCCGACCTTCTCCACCGCGGCCGGCGTCACGGCGAGCCCCGCCTCCGGCACCGTCCGCGACCTCTCCACCCCGCAGACGGTCGTGCTCACGCCCGCCGCCGGCGGCACCGCGACCACCTGGACCCTGAAGGCCGTCGTCATGAAGTCCCCGGTCCTCGCAGGCCTGAACGCCGACCCGAACATCGCGGTCTTCGGCGACACCTACTACCTGTACGCGACCTCGGACGGCTTCGCCGGCTGGGGCGGCAAGACCTTCTACGCCTGGTCCTCGAAGAACCTCATCGACTGGACCCGCTCGGAGCAGCCCTTCCTGACGCTCGACGGCGCGAACGGCAACGTGCCGTGGGCGACCGGCAACGCCTGGGCGCCGACGATCATCGAGAAGAACGGGAAGTACTACTTCTACTTCTCCGGCGAGAACTCCTCGCTGAACCGCAAGACGATCGGAGTCGCCGTCTCGGACAGCCCGATGGGCCCGTTCACGGCGCAGCCGACCGCGATGATCACCAACGGCGAGTCCGTGCGGTCCGGCCAGGCGATCGACCCCGCCGCGTTCACCGACCCGAAGACCGGCAAGAGCTACCTCTTCTGGGGCAACGGCGACCCGCTCTACGGGCAGCTGTCCGACGACATGCTCTCGATCAAGACCGGCACGATCAAGAAGATCAGCGGTCTGACCGACTTCCGCGAGGGTGCGTTCCTGAACTACCGCGACGGTCTGTACCACCTCACCTACTCGATCGACGACACCGGCTCGGAGAACTACAAGGTCGGCTACGCCACCTCGACGAGCGTCGACGGACCGTGGACCTACCGCGGCGTGGTCCTCGAGAAGGACACCTCGCAGGGCATCCTCGCCACGGGCCACAACTCGATCGTCAACGTGCCCGGCACGGACGACTGGTACATCGCCTACCACCGCTTCGCCATCCCCGGCGGAGACGGCCAGCACCGCGAGACGACGATCGACCGGGTGACCTTCGACAAGACGACCGGGCTCATGCAGAAGGTCGTCCCGACCCTCACCAGCGTCGCCGCGCAGACGATCGTCGACACCGCGCCGCTCGCAGCCTCGATCACGGGGAAGGCGACGGTGGGCAGCACGCTGACCGCCTCCGCCTCCTCCCCGTGGACGGCGACCGGCTTCCAGTGGAAGCGCGGTGGGACCGCGATCAGCGGGGCGACGGCGTCGAGCTACACGCTCACCGCCGCCGACCGCGGAGCGACGATCTCGGTGGCCGTGACCGCCGCGAAGCCGCAGTGGACGCCGGCGACGGCCTCCGCCTCCGTCGGTCCCGTGACCGACTCGGCACCCGCGATCGCCGTGACCACGACCTCCACGACGCGCTGCGCCGCCGGGAAGATCGTCGTCACCGCGACCGCCACGAACCCGAACGCCTTCGCCGCGAAGATCGTGATCGGCACGACGTGGGGCTCCAAGAGCTTCGCCGACGTCGCTCCCGGCGCCACCGTCTCGGCCGCCTTCACCACCCGGGCGACGAGCGTGACCGACGGATCCGCGACCGCCACGGCGACCGCGTTCATCAGCGGGAAGCCGGCCACGGCCTCCGCGACCGCCCCCTACTCCGCGGCCAGCTGCAGATGATCCGCGGGCACGACCCACACCCATTGAGATCGAGCCGGCGAAAACGCCGGACGGAGAACGGAGAACACCCGACATGAACACCCGCTCCCTCCTGATCCGCGTACCCGCTGGACTGGCCGGAGGCGTCCTCCTGCTCGGAGTCGCCGGAACGGCGTTCGCCGCCGAGGTCAACTACGGCAACGACGACGTCGACATCAACGTCGAGATCGCCGACCTCCCCGGGACGCGCGCCCTCTCGATGACCGTCGCCGCGGGCTCGACGACGCTGACCGAGACCGGCTCGGACAACGTCCGCCGCCAGTTCACCGGCACCCTGCCCACCGTCACGGTCACCGACACCCGTGACGCCGCGGACGTCTCCCCCGGCTCCGCGTGGTACGTCATCGGCACGGCGAGCGACTTCACGTCGGCCGACGGCTCGACCATCGGCGCCGAGAACCTCGGCTGGACCCCGGACCTGGTCGACGGTGGAGACCTCGGCGAGGTCGCCGCGGGCGATGAGGTCGGCACCGCCATCGACGGCGGCGCCAACGGCGTCGGCCTGAAGGGCAAGGAGCTGCTCGCGATCGTCGCCAGCAACTCCCAGCAGGTCAACCCCGAGGGCTCCTGGAGCGCCGACGCCGACCTCTTCCTCCGCACCCCCGTGAACGTGGACGCCGGCGCGTACTCGTCCACCATCACCCTGTCGCTCTTCGAGTGACCCGTCGCGGCCGGGGGACGCACTCCCTCGGCCGCGATCCCACCACGGCCGACGCGGCCGGGCCCGCCCGCCCGGCCGCGTCGTGCTTCCCCCGTGCGACCATGAGGTTCTGATGACTGCTCCGCGCCGCTCCGCCGCTCCCCGCCGCCCGCTCCTCCCCGCGCTGCTCGCGCTGGTCGTCGCCCTCCTCGGCGTGGGGGTCGCTCCGGCGGCCGTCGCGGCCGACGGAGCGATCACCTGGGCGGTCAGCCCCTCCACCGACGGCGTCCCCGACAAGCGCGCGTGGGTCGAGCTCGAGCTCGCCCCCGGCGCGAGCGCCTCGGACGAGGCGGTCGTGCGGAACCTCAGCGACCAGCCCGTGACCTTCAGCATCACCAGCGCCGACGGCTACTTCACCGACACCGGCCGCTTCAACATGCTGAACTCCGACCAGGAGTCGGTCGACGCCGGGCTGTGGATCTCCGCCCCCGAGACCGTGACCGTCGATCCGGGCAGCAGCGGCGTGGTGCCGTTCACCGTGACGGTCCCCGACAACGCCACCCCCGGCGACCACGCCGCCGGCATCGCCGCCTCCGTGCTCTCGCAGGGCACCGAGGCGGGAGGCGCGAACGTCGGAGTGGAGAGCCGCATCGGCTTCCGCGTGATGACCCGCGTGACCGGCGAGGTGACCCCCTCCTTCTCCGTCGAGGACCTGGCCAGCGACTACCGCCTCTCCTGGAACCCGTTCCAGCCCGGCTCCCTCTCGCTCGTCGCCGACGTGGTGAACACTGGCAACGTGCGCCTGCTGCTCGACGGCACGGCGAGCGCCCAGGGCGCCACCGCCCCCGTCGTCGCGGCCGACGCGCCCCAGCACGAGCTCCTGCCCGGCGACCGGCGCAGCGTCTCGGTGCAGCTCGACGGCATCTGGCCCCTCTTCGGGGTCGGCGCCGACCTGACCATCGCACCGACCGTCGCCGCCGCCGATCAGGAGCCGGTCGCCACCGCTCCCGTGACGGAGTCGATCACGGTCGCCGCCGTGCCGGTCCCGCAGCTGCTCATGATCCTCGGCGTCGCCCTCATCCTCGCGGCGCTGCTCGCCGGGCGCTCGCGCTCGCGCCGCCGCATCGCCGCCCTGGTGCAGCAGGCCAAGGAGGAGGGCCTGCGCGAGGGCGCGCGCGTCTCCTCCTGAGCACCCCCTCCGCACGCTCCCTCCCCCCTCCCTGCCGCCGAGGGGCCCCGGGCCGTCGAGGGGACCCGCTACACCGGGTTCCCCCGACGGTCCAGGGTTCGCTCACCGCGCGGCCATGCGTCAGAGTGAGCGGATGACCACCACCTCCCTGGAGGCGCCGACTCGGCGTCTCGGCCTCATCGCGCTCATCGCGACCCTCGGCGGCCTCCTCTTCGGCTACGACACCGGCGTCATCAACGGCGCCCTCGAGCCGATGTCGGCCGAGCTGGGCCTCACCGCGCTGACCGAGGGGGTCGTCACCAGCTCGCTCCTCTTCGCCGCCGCGATCGGCGCGATCTCGGGCGGACGCCTCGCCGACGCCCTCGGGAGGCGGACCACGATCCGCCTCCTCGCCGTGCTCTTCCTCGTCGGCGCCCTGGTCTGCGTGGTGGCGCCGGGCTTCGGCGTGATGGTCCTCGGGCGGGCGGTCCTCGGACTGGCCGTCGGCGGCGCCTCGGTGGTCGTGCCGATCTACCTCTCCGAGATCTCCCCCTCCGAGATCCGCGGCTCCCTCGCCGGCCGCAACGAGCTGATGATCGTGATCGGCCAGCTCGCCGCCTTCGTGGCCAACGCCGTCATCGGCACCGTCTGGGGCGAGCTGCCCGGCGTCTGGCGGATCATGCTCGCCGTCGCCGCGCTCCCCGCCGCGGCGCTCCTGCTCGGCATGACCCGGGTCCCGGAGTCGCCGCGCTGGCTGATCGCGCACGGCCGCCGCGACGAGGCGCTCGACGTGCTCACGACCATCCGGACGCCCGACCGGGCCCACGCGGAGGCGGAGACCATCGCCCGCTCGATCGGCGCGAAGGACGGCCCGAGGATCCCCCTGCTGCAGGCGCTGCGCGAGCGCTGGGCGGTGCGCATCCTGCTGGTGGGCATCGGGATCGGAGTCGCCCAGCAGCTCACCGGCATCAACTCGATCATGTACTACGGCCAGTCGGTGCTGAAGGAGGCGGGCTTCGACCACGACGGCGCGCTCGTCGCCAACATCGCGCCCGGGGCGATCGCCGTGATCGGCGGCCTGATCGGGCTGCGGCTCATGCAGACGATGAACCGCCGCACGACCCTCCTGCTCGGCTACTCCCTGACCACCGCGATGCACTTCCTGATCGGCATCGCCTCCGTCGCGCTCCCCGTCGGGAACCCGGCGCGGCCGTACGTGATCCTGGTGCTGGTCGTCGCGTTCGTGGGGAGCATGCAGACGTTCCTCAACATCGTCACCTGGGTGATGCTGTCCGAGATCTTCCCGCTGCGGATCCGCGGCGTCGGCGTCGGCATCGCGATCTTCTGCCACTGGATCACGAACGCGGTGCTCGGCCTGTTCTTCCCCACCCTCGTCTCCGGGGTCGGCATCACCGGAACGTTCTTCCTGTTCGGCGCCGTCGGCCTGCTCGCGCTCGTCTTCATCTGGAAGCGCGTGCCCGAGACCCGCGGCCGCGCCCTCGAGGAGGTCGAGGCGGGCGTCGTCTCCGGCGAGCTCCTGCGCCGCTGACGCCCGCCCTCGGGCTCCGCCTACTGGTAGGTGACGAGGTCGGGGAGGGGGCGGACCTCGGCCATGGTCTCGGCGGGGGTGAGCATGGGCGCGTCCTCGTCGTAGAAGTTCTTCCAGCCCCAGCCGATGCCCTCGGGGGCGCCCTCGTGCAGCGCGTCCCAGGTCGCCTGCTTGTCGGGCTGCGAGCCCTGGCCGTCGACGTGGATGAGGAACTCCAGCTCGGGCCGGTCGCGGCGGATGCTGTCGCGGTCCTGCAGCATCGACAGCCGGAACTGGTGCAGCACGAACATCTTCGGCGGCAGCCCCTCGCTCTGCACCAGGTCGGCCAGCCACTCCGACACGCTGTCGACCTCGGCGGCCGAGACGCGCCCGATCTGCTCCAGCGGCTTCTGGCCGGGCAGCAGGCGCCACTCCGGGTCGAGCGCGAGGCCGACGTTGGGCAGCGTCAGCAGATCCGCGTACTGCTTCGCCTGAGTGAGGAAGTCGGTCAGCCCCGACTGCAGGTCGAGCACCACGTACATCCCGGCCGCCTGCGCCGCGTCGATGTACGGGCGGATGTCGGCGGCGTCGAGCTCGTTGGAGTAGTCGCCGTCCTTGCCGGGGTCGCCCGCCGCGACCGTGGTGATGATCTCGAGGCTCGGCACGACCTGCTTGTCGGCGAGCGCCCGGTACGGCTCGGCCACCGCCTCCGCCCGCGCGATCGTGGGCTCGAGGCCCTGCTCCCCCAGCACGCCGAGGACGGGAGCGCCCGGAGTGCCGTAGATCGCGACGAAGAGGTGCCCGCCGAACATCCGCTGGCCGCCGCCCGGCAGCTGCCAGCCGCTCGCGGCCGCGCGCACGGCCCACTCGGGCTCGGGCTGGGCGGCGAGCACGGGGCCGAGCAGCAGCGTGCAGGAGGCGTCGGCCTCGGCGATCGCGGTCACGGCTCCGCCCGAGGCGAGCAGGTCGTCGCCGTCGACCACGGTGACGGGTACGCCGGCCGCGCGGGCGGTCGCCAGTGCGGCGACGTCGGCGTCCTGCGCGCGGGCGAGGGCGTGCAGGCCGGTCAGGGCGTCGGCTCGGGCCGGGAGGGCGCCGAAGGGGGCGTCGGAGGCGGTGGACGGCGCGGCGGCGGCGAGGTCGGCGAGCGCCAGGTCGGTCACGGTCAGGCCGGACGCAGCGCTGAGGGCGGCCGCGTCGGAGGCGGAGGCGACGACGTCGACGCCCTCGGGCGCGGTGACGTCGCCGATCGCGAGCACGCGGGTCACGCCGAGGCGGGCGAACTCGGCGGCGAGGGCGTCGGAGGTCGGAGCGGTGGAGGACGGAGCGACGGACGGGGTCGCGGAGTCGGACGGCGTCGCCGAGTCCGACGGCGTCGCGGAGTCGGACGGCGTGTCGGAAGCCGTGGATCCCGCGGCCGCGGCGTCCGCGGTCGGGGCGGCCGTCGCTCCGGATCCCGCCGAGCCGACCAGCAGCGGCACGCCCCAGGCGATGCTCACCTGGGCGGCGCGCAGGCGCGACTCGGCGACGTCCTCGACCAGGACGACCAGCGGAGCCGCGGCGAACAGGGCCGCGCTCGCGGCGAGCGCGTCCGGGGCGAGCGCCACCGGCCCGCTCGGAGCCGCGGTGCGGGTGCGGGGCGCCTCCTGCTGAGCGTCGTCCGGAGCGGAGGAGTCGGGCGTGCAGGCGCTGAGCAGCGGGAGCACCGCGAGACCGCCGATCACGACGCTGCGGCGCGAGAGCCCGGAGCGGGACGGAACGGAACGGGGTGTCGAGGGCATGGCAGGCCTCTCCTCTCGGAGCCCGATCGGGGCTCTCTGGTGCGTGGCTGGTCCTCTCGACTATCGCAGGCCCGGCGGCGGCGAGCGCCGAGGGGGCCGTCCCGGGCGCGCCTCCGGAGGCCGTCCGGACATGCAGAAGGGGAGCGGCGCCGCAGCACCGCTCCCCTCCGAGAGACTGGATCAGACCGTGCGGGGGGCCTTCGCGAGGCTGGCCTCGAGCTCCTCGCGGTTCTGCCGCACCACGTAGGCGGGGCGGTCGCGCTCGACGCGCCACGACTCGCTCAGCGGCGTGATCGCGACGGTGTCGAAGCCGATCCGGTCGTAGAGGTCGGTCACGAAGTGGATCGCCTCGGGGTAGTCGCTCGACGTCGCGAGAGCGCGGCGGTCGGGCGTGCCGGCCGGAGTGCCGTCGGTGGTGATGTCGGCGGCCATGATGTGGTTGAACGCCTTGACGACCTTCGACTCCGGGAGGTGCTGCTGGAGCATCTCGCTGGTCGTGGTCTCGCCCTTGTCGAGCGCCTCGATGCGGCCGTCGCGCTCGAAGTAGTAGTTGTTCGTGTCGAGGACGATCTTGCCGGCGAGCGGGGCGACCGGCACCTCCTCGAGGTTCTTCAGCGGCACCGTCACCACGGCGATCTCGGCGGCCTCGGCCGCCTCCTGTGCCGTGGCGGCGCCGGCCTTCGGGTCCGGCGCCGCGTTGAGCTCGGCCAGGGCCTCGGGGCCGCGCGTGTTCGCCATGACCACCTCGTCCCCGAGGGCGATGACCGCCCGTGCGACCTGGCTGCCGATGTTGCCTGCTCCGATGATTCCGTACGTCGTCATGCTGAGGAGAACGCGGAGGGTGCCCAGGCATTCCGCTCTGCGGCGTTCTCCCACGCCGCACCCAGGTGGGCCCGTGCCTCCAGTAGCCTCGGTCCTCGGGCGCCGCTGCCCGAGAAGGAGCCCGTGATGCCGCAGTACGACCTCCCGCTCGACCTCCTCGAGCAGTACGCCCCCGAGATCGCCGAGCCCGCCGGTTTCGCCGAGTTCTGGCGCGACACGATCGCCGAGGCGAGGGCCGTCGCGACCGAGCCGCGCCTCGAGCGGGTCGACGCCGGCTTCGGACTGCTCGACACCTTCGACGTCACCTACTCCGGCTTCGGCGGCCACCCGATCCGCGCGTGGCTGATCCTCCCCCGCGGCGTCGAGGGCCCCCTCCCCGGGCTCGTGACCTTCATCGGCTACGGAGGCGGCCGCGGGCAGCTCGCGGAGTGGACCGCGATGTCGGCCGCCGGCTACGCGCACCTGGTCATGGACACCCGCGGCCAGGGGTCCGGGCACCGCTCCGGAGCCACGCCCGACCCGGTCGGCAGCGGGCCGCACGTCTCCGGCTTCATGACGCAGGGCATCGAGTCGCCCGCGGAGCACTTCTACCGCCGCGTCTTCACCGACGCCGTCCGCGCGCTCGACGTGCTGCGCGCGCACCCCGCGGTCGACGCCTCCCGCGTGGCCGTCTCGGGCGGCAGCCAGGGAGGCGGGATCGCTCTTGCCGTCACCGGGATCCTGGGCCTGCTCGGCGAGTCGGAGTCGGCGCGCGCCGCGATCGTCGACGTGCCGTTCCTCTCCCACATCCCGCACGCCGTCCGGCTGGTCGACACGATGCCGTACGGCGAGATCGTGCAGTACCCGCACCCGCACCGCGGCTCCGAGGCGCGCGTGTTCGACACCCTCTCGTACTTCGACGGCACCTCCTTCGCCCCCTACGCGCAGTCCCCCGCGCTGTTCTCAGTCGCGCTCCGCGACGACATCTGCCCGCCGTCCACCGTCTACGCCTCCTACAACCGCTATGCCGGACCCCGCGAGATCCGCGTCTACCCCTTCAACGGCCACGAGGGCGGCGAGGCGTTCCAGATCGGCGAGCACGTGCGCTTCCTGGGGCGCGAGCTGGCGTAGGAGGAGGAGCCGCCCGGTTGGCGGACGGGGGCGGTGCGCCCCGGCGCATCACCCGTTCCGACTCTCGATCGTCGCGCTGCCGATGCGGTCCTCGAGGTCGGCCAGCTCGTCGAGGACGTCGCCGACCACCCAGACCTGCCGGGCGCCTTGACGGGCGTCGCATTGTGACGCCGTGCGTCGCGCTCGGTACCCGTTCGCTGCTCTTCTGGGCACTATCGACTCCATGACCCGCCAGATCCGCTTCAACGCCTTCGACATGAACTGCGTCGCCCATCAGTCCTCGGGCATGTGGCGCCACCCCCAGGACCAGTCCTGGCGCTACAAGGACCTCTCGTACTGGACCGACCTGGCGAAGCTGCTCGAGCGCGGCACGTTCGACGGCATCTTCATCGCCCACGTGCCCGGCACCTACGACGTCTACGGCGGCTCGAACGAGGCGGCGATCCGCCACGGCGCGCAGGTCCCCGTCAACGACCCGATCCTCCTCGTCTCGGCGATGGCCGCCGCGACCGAGCACCTCGGCTTCGGCATCACCGCGGGCACCGCCTACGAGCACCCGTACCCGTTCGCGCGGCGCATGTCGACGCTCGACCACCTGACGAAAGGCCGCGTGGGCTGGAACGTCGTCACCGGCTACCTCCCCAGCGCCGCCCGCAACATGGGCCACGAGGACCAGCTCGAGCACGACGACCGCTACGACGTCGCCGACGAGTACCTCGAGGTGCTCTACAAGCTGTGGGAGGGGTCGTGGGAGGACGACGCGGTCGTCCGCGACCGCGAGTCCGGCGTGTTCACCGACCCGGCGAAGGTGCACGAGATCGGGCACCGCGGCAAGAACTTCACCGTCCCCGGCATCCCCCTCTCGGAGCCGTCGGTGCAGCGGACCCCCGTCATCTACCAGGCGGGAGCGTCACCGCGCGGCATCCGCTTCGCGGCGGGCAACGCGGAGGCGATCTTCGTCGCGTCCTCGACGAAGGCCGGCCTGAAGGCGACCGTCTCGCGCATCCGCGACGCCCTCGAGGCGGCCGGCCGCGACCGCTACTCCGCGAAGATCTACACGCTGCTGACGATCATCACCGCCGAGACCAGCGAGGCCGCGCACGAGAAGCACCGCGACTACCTCTCCTACGGGAGCGAGGAGGGGGCGCTGGTCTTCATGTCGGGCTGGATGGGCATCGACCTGTCGCAGTACGACCTCGACGAGCCGATCGGCAACGTGAAGAGCAACGCGATCCAGTCGGCCGTCGCCAACTTCCAGGAGGCGAACGAGGACGGCTCAGAGTGGAAGGTCCGCGACATCGCCAAGCTCAGCGTGATCGGCGGGCTCGGCCCGTTCGTCGTCGGCTCGCCCGCGGAGGTCGCCGACCACCTGCAGGAGTGGGTCGAGGAGACCGACGTGGACGGGTTCAACCTCGCCTACGCGATCACGCCCGGCACCTTCGAGGACGTGGTGGAGTTCATCGTGCCGGAGCTGCGCCGCCGCGGTGCGTACCCGGAGGAGTACGTCGAGGGGAGCCTCCGCCAGAAGCTGCACGGCCGCGGCGACCGGCTGCCGGAGGAGCACCTCGGCGCCGGCTTCCGCTACGCGCCGGCGGCGGTCTGACGACAGGGGGCGCCGGGCGGCCGGCGGGGGCGGGGGTCTCGATACGCCGCTCCGCGGCCGCGCCGGACGCACGAGCACCCCGCCGCGATGCGCGACGGGGTGCTCGTGACGTGCGAAGGGGCTCAGCCCTCGAAGGTGCCGGGCGTCGAGCGTGATGTCGACTCCGGTGAGCGCCTTGCTGACGGGGCAGGTCTCCTTGGCCTCGTCGGCGGCCTTGAGGAAGGCGGCCTCGTCGATGCCGGAGACCTCGCCGCTCACGACGAGCTTGATGCCGGTGAGCTTGAATCCGCCGGCCGAGTCCGGGCCGAGCGAGACGTCGGCGCGGACGTCGAGCGCCTCGACGGTGCCGCCGGCCTGGCCGAGGACGGCCGAGAACTGCATCGCGTAGCAGGCGGAGTGGGCGGCCGCGAGGAGCTCCTCGGGGCTGGTCGAGCCGTTGGCGTCGTCGGCGGCGCGCTTGGGGAACGAGACGTCGTAGGTGCCGATCTTCGAGCTCGAGAGCTCGACCTGGCCCTCGCCGGTCTCGAGCGAGCCGTTCCAGGCGGTGCGTGCGGTACGAGTGGGCATGAGTCCTCCTTGGGGGGCGGGGAGAACCGTAGAACGATCGTTCTCCCCTGATGCGCCGAGCCTAGGTGGAACGCGTGGCGTCCTGCAACCACCGGCCTCGGACCCTCGGCGAGATGCCAGTCCGGCGCGCCTCCGTCGGCGTGTCGCGTACTGGAGCGGCCTATTGCGAAGGAAATGACGGCCGCAAGGTCAGTGCACGAGCTTCAGGCCGACGACGCAGCCGACGATCCCGAGGACCAGCAGCGTGCGCACGAGCGAGAAGGCCTCGCCGCCGAAGAACATGCCGTAGAGGACGGTCAGCGAAGCGCCGATCCCGACCCAGACCGCGTACGCGGTGCCGGTGGGCAGCTCGCGCATCGCGTAGGCGAGGCCGGCCATGCTCGCGACGACGCCGACTCCGAAGACGACCGACGGGCCGAGCCGCGTGAATCCCTCCGACTTGCCGAGGGCGGTGGCCCACACGGCCTCGAGGACACCGGAGAGGATGAGGACGATCCAGGACATGACAGCTCCTACGAGTCAGTCTTGTCGCGTTCCGGGTACTGCTCCCTCGTCCGGTCGCCGTCATCGGCTCCGGACAGTCTGCCCGTGCGCGCTGGGCAGGCCCTGGGCAGCGCGCGGCGGGGGCGGAGCCGCCGCGACCGCGGCTCCGCCCCCGCCGCCCTCAGCGCGGCTGAGCCGGGTTCGTCGGCACTCCGTGCGAGGGCGGATTGATCGCCGGACCGGACGTCGCCGGCGAGACCGGCGATCCGGACGACGCGCGGGACACCTCGGGCAGCGACTCCGGCACGCTGCCTGCCGGCTCCGCTCCCCCGCGCAGCTGCTCGAGACGCGAGTGCAGGATCGTCGTCACCGGCAGGCGGTGCCCGTGCGCCTCCTCGTAGGCGAGCAGCACGCCGAGGCCGGCCTCGTCGAGCGGGCGGATGCGCTCCGCGAGCGTGCCGAGCGGGATGTCGTTCCAGTCGGGGAGCGGCAGCTCCTCGCGGGAGGGTGTGTCGGTCATTCGTACTCCTTCCGTTCCCTCCATCCCACGCCTCGGACGGCCGTCCGCCCAGGGGCTTGACCGGTCGCGGGGAGAGCGCGGCGGTCGGGAGGGACGGTCCGGCGGAGCGGCGGCCCCGCCGGGACCGTCAGCGGATCAGGCGGTGCGGCGGGACGAACGACGGGTCGCCAGGTGCACGAGGACTCCGACCACGAGGAGGATCCCCGCGTAGAGCCAGACGATCGGGTCCTGCTGGCTGAGGAGCAGCACGCACGAGGCGACGCCGAGCACGGGGATCGCCGTCCACACGCGGAAGTGGTCGTGCTCGACCTTGTCGCGCCGCAGCACGAGCACCGAGACGTTCGTGCTGATGAACACCAGCAGGAGGAGCAGCACCACGGTCTCGGCGAGGGTCGCCAGATCGCCGACCAGAGTCAGGAGGCACGCCGCCAGCGTGGTCACCGCGATGGCCACCCACGGCGTCCGGCGCTTCGGCAGCACGTGGCCGAGCACGTCCGGGAGGAGGCCGTCCTTCGCCATGCCGTAGGTGACGCGGCTCGCCATGATCATGGTCAGCAGCGCTCCGTTGGCGACCGCGACGAGCGCGATCAGGCTGAACAGCCATGCCGGCACCCCGGCTCCGCTCGCCGTCACGACGTCGAGCAGCGGGGCGGAGGATCCGGACAGCTCGTCGGCGGGCAGTGCGATCGAGCTCGCGAGGCCGACCAGGACGTACACCGCGCCGGCCGTCAGCAGCGAGCCGAACAGCGCGCGCGGGTAGACGCGGCTGGGGTCGCGGATCTCCTCGGCGATGTTGGCCGGGGTCTCGAAGCCGACGAAGGAGTAGTACGCGATGATCGCCGCGCCGAGCACCGCCAGCGCCGGCGCCTGCTCGGAGCTGAGCTCGACCGTGCGGGAGAGGTCGCCGCCTCCGCCCGCCACCAGCAGCGCGACGCATCCGATCACGATCAGCAGGCCGCCGACCTCGATCACGGTCATCACCGTGTTGCTGAGCAGCGACTCCGCGACGCCCCGCGCGTTGAGGCACGCGACGAGGATCAGGAAGACGATGGCCGTCGGCACGGTCGGCACGTCGAGGAAGGTGCCGAGGTAGTCGCCGGCGAACGCGAGCGACAGACCGGCCGCGCTGGTCACTCCGGCCGCGAGCATGGCGAAGCCGACCAGGAACGAGACGATCGGGCGCTTGAACGCCCGCTGCGCGAACACCGCCGCGCCTCCCGCCTTCGGGTACTTGGTCACCAGCTCGGCGTAGGAGCCGGCGGTCAGCAGCGCGAGACCGAGCGCGAGCAGGAGGGGCATCCAGACGGCACCGCCGACCTCCGCCGAGAGCGTGCCCATGAGGGCGTAGATGCCCGCGCCGAGGACGTCGCCGAGGATGAAGAAGTAGAGCAGCGGGCCGGTGATGCGGCGGCGCAGGGAGGTGCCGCCGGCCTCTCCGGTCGCGGGGGCGTCGCTCGTGGTGGCCATGTCGTCCTCTCGTCGCGCGCTCGGGAGCGAGCACGACGGGCCACGCTAGGGAGGAGGGGGCCGGGAGGTCGAGAAGGTTGACCGGGCGGGGTCGAGGGCGCTACACGCGCGGGACGGGGCGTCTGCGGAGCGGGCGCCTGCGGGCCGGGCGCGACTTGCGGGCCCGGCGCCTTCCGCGGGCCGGGCGCGTTCCCCGATCGGGCACGGCATGCCGCGCCCCGCGCCGGCCGTCAGCCGAGGACGACGTGCTCCCCGCCGCGCTGCTCGGCGATCTCCTCGCCGACCTCCTCCGCCTCCTGGCGCGACTCGTGGTGGCTCAGCGGGACCCGGTCGTGGGCCATGCGCTTGTGCCAGCCCTGCTCGTCGGAGTAGGTCTCGATGGGGAGGACGGTCGTGGTGCTCATGGTGCTCCTTCGTGGTGGTCCCTCCATGGCACCTCGCGCTCCCCGCCGCTGGGGGGGGGGTGGACGCGCGCCGGTGTCTTGAGCAGGACGGCGGCGTCTCGGCGGCACACCAGCGAGCGACGGCGCCGCGGCGTGTCAGGGCGAGACCATGCCGCCGTTCACGTTGAGGGTCTCGCCGGCGACGAAGCTCGACTCGGCGGACGCCAGGAACACGTAGGCCGGGGCCTGCTCGGCGGGCTGGGCGGCACGGCCCATCGGCGACTCGCTGGAGCCGAAGTCGGGCAGGCTCTCGGGGTCGACGCCGCCGCTCACCTGCAGGGCGGTCCACGTCGGGCCGGGCGCTACGACGTTCACGCGGATGCCCTTCGCGGCGAGCTGCTGCGCAAGGCCCTTCGAGAGGTTGTTGATCGCGCCCTTCGTCATCGCGTAGTCGAGGCGGTCGGGGGCGGGCTTGTGCGCCTCCGCCGACGCCGTGTTGATGATCGTGGCGCCCGCGGGCAGGTGCGGGAGGGCCGCGCGGATGATCCGGAACGGAG